>CAZLDF010000459.1:0-3778 GCA_964558095.1 uncultured Isosphaeraceae bacterium
CGCTGGCGCCACGTCGTTTCGCGACTCATCCCTCGAACAACCGAACCAACGGCCAACTCTGCCGCGCCTTCCCCTCCTTTACCGGCTTCTCTTCAACGTACGCGATCGCCTTCTCGATCGCAGCGCGATTGTTCAGGTACACGACCCATCCCTTCCGCTGCGCCCACGGCGTCGGAATCGTGCCGCGCTTCGTCGCGAAGTCTCTTAGCGGATGAATCCCCTCCTCGATGAGTTGCATCGTCGCAGCGCCTTTCAGGTGGGCAATGATGCGCTCAACGAGTTGCGAATGGCGAGCAATGACCGCATGCACGTGCTCCGGCAGAATGGAACATGCGTGCACGATGTATCCCGACTTGACGATCGCCTTCGCGAAGCCGCGTCCGACGGCGCGCGCCTGCACACCATTGAACACCACGGGCGGGTATTTCAAGGCGCGTTTCGCAGCTTCGCGCACTGCTCGGTCGTGTTCGTCATGCGCGTGCGAGCGCCGATCATGGACTTTCGTGGCGCGACCAAACTTGAGGAGCTCCCATGCTCGAACGAAGTCCGACCACGAGCCGCGCGGATCATTGGGAAGCCAAAATCCATACGCGCTGAAGATGACGTGATATGCGCGGACCATGCGCAACAAGGTAAGTGCATCCGTCGCGTTTCGCGAGCGGGCTCGTCCCGCTGCGGTTCGGCGCACTTCGACTCTCCCAGCGCCCATCCGTCCAATCGCGCACAACCGCGCGGGGGCAAGCCCCGTCGCGAAACGCGCCGGCGTCACGTTGTTTCGCGAGCGGGCTCGTCCCGCTGCGGTTCGGCGCACTTCGACTCATCCAGCGCCCATCCGTCCAACCGCGCACAACCGCAGGGGCACAAGGCCCCTCGCGAAACGCGCCGACCGTCGCGAAACGACTGTTCGCGATACCATGATCCCCCCTTGACCCCTCCCATGAGCACTCAAACTTCCATCATCCGCACCGCATCGCAGGTCCGCCGCGAGTTCATCGATTTCTTCGAGAAATCGCACAAGCACGCCTTCGTGCCGTCGTCGCCCGTCGTGCCGCACAACGATCCGACGCTGCTGTTCACCAACGCGGGGATGAACCAGTTCAAGGACGTGTTCCTCGGCCGGTCGTCGCCCGCGTGGAAGCGGGCCGTCAACACGCAGAAGTGCATCCGTGCCGGCGGCAAGCACAACGACCTCGAAGATGTCGGCAAGGACACCTATCACCACACCTTCTTCGAAATGCTCGGCAACTGGTCCTTCGGCGATTACTTCAAGCGCGAAGCGATCGAATGGGCGTGGAAACTCCTCACCGAGGTCTGGCAGCTCGATCCCGATCGACTCTACGCGACCGTCTTCGCAGGCGACACGAACGAAAACACCGAGCCCGACCTCGAAGCGGAACAGCTCTGGCAGCAGTTCCTGCCCATCGAGCGCATCAGCCGCTGGAGCAAGAAGGACAACTTCTGGGAGATGGGCGACACGGGCCCCTGCGGCCCGTGCAGCGAAATCCACTACGACGGCCGGCCCGATCACGAACGCGAACGAATCGACGGCTCGACGCTCGTCAACCGCGGCAACCCCGAGACAATCGAAATCTGGAACCTCGTGTTCATCCAGTTCAATCGCGCCCCCGGCGTCGATGGGAAGCCCGGCAAGCTGACTCCCCTGCCCGACAAGCACGTCGATACCGGCATGGGGCTCGAACGCATCGTCCGCGTCATCCAGGGCAAGACCAGCAATTACGACACCGACCTGTGGACGCCGATCTTCCAGGCGATCGAGCAGCACACCGGCGCGCACCCATACCAGGGCACGCTCGAAGACCCGGTCGATATCGCCTATCGCGTGATCGCCGACCACATCCGGTGCCTGACGATCGCGATCACCGACGGCGCGCGGCCATCGAACGAAGGCCGCGGCTTCGTCCTGCGCCGAATTCTCCGACGCGCCGTGCGCCACGGCCACCAGACGCTGCAAACGCGAGGCGCGTGGCTGCACGAACTCGTCCCCGCGGTCGTGCAGTCGCTTGGCGATGCGTTTCCGGAGTTGAAGAAGCAGTCAGGTCAGGTGGCGCATGTGATCGAGGAAGAGGAGCAGGCGTTCCTGCGCACGCTTGATCGAGGGATCGAGTTGTTCGAGGATGCTGCGATGGACGCGGGCCAGGATCTGCACGCGAAGTCCTTGGACTTGGGTCTAGATCCGTTGCCACTCTACTGGGCTCGGCCGCAGATGCAACGAAACCCGCCGCACGGTTCGGGTCCCGCAAACATCGCCTTCATGGGAGTAGATTGGACCAACTATCCCGGTGCGGTTCGACCGCAAGTTTCTGCGGAGGACGCCTTCAAACTCCACGACACCTACGGCTTCCCCATCGACCTCACGCGAGTCATGGCGGAAGAGCGCGGCATGACGGTCGATGAAGTCGGTTACGAAAAACTGATGGAAGAGGCCCGCGAGCGATCGCGCGCTGGGGGGGGCGGAGCCGACAAAGAACACGCAATCACCCTCACTCCCCAGGCGATCGCGCAGCTCAAGTTCAAGAACGTCGAGCCCACGGACGACATCGACAAGTACCACGGCAAGCCCATCACCGCCACCATCGCCGCCATCTGGAACGGCAGCGACTTCGACAACGAAGCGCATCTCAATCGCCGCGTCGCCGTCATCCTCGACCGCACCAACTGCTACAGCGAAGCCGGCGGACAGGTCGGCGACACCGGCGAAATCACCCGCGGCGACGAAGACTTCGGCACCACGCCCGCCCGCGGCTACTCGCCGCGCGAAGGCCGACCCGATTGCCGCTTCCGCTTCGAGGACACGCAAGGCGTCGGCGGGTACGTCCTGCACATCGGCCAGATGATCGAGAACACGCTTCGCGTCGGCGACCGCGTCGAGGTGATCGTCGATCGCGGCCGCCGCGAACCCACGCGCGCCAATCACACTGCGACGCACCTGCTCAACCACGCCCTGCGCGAAGCCCTGCCCGATGAGACCATCGACCAGAAGGGCTCGCTCGTCGCGCCCGATCGTCTGCGATTCGATTTTTCGTCGGGACGAGCGCTCACTGATGACGACATCGCACACGTCGAAACGCTTGTCAACGCCAAGATCAATCTCGATCTCGAAGTGTTCGCGAAGGTCGTGCCGCTGAAGGATGCGCTCGCGATCCGCGGCATCCGCGCTGTCTTCGGCGAGAAGTATCCCGATCCCGTGCGCGTCGTCAGCGTCGGCACGCCCATCGAGCAGCTTGTCGCGAAACCCGGCAACGATCAGTGGATGTTCTACAGCGTCGAACTCTGCGGCGGCACGCACCTGGCGACCACGAACGAAGCGAGGAAGTTGGTCGTGCTGCAAGAGACCGCGCTCGCCGCGGGCGTGCGGCGAATCGTCGCGATCACGGGGCCGGCGGCCATCGCGGCCGATCTCGCCGCGGCCGATCTCGAAGGTCGCGTGAATCAGGCGGCCAATCTTGAAGGCGATGCTCTGGTCGAAGCGGTGAGCGAATTCACGCGCCTCGTCGATGAGATGACGCTGGGGCTCGTCGCGCGAAACCGCATCAAGGCGAAGATCGAGCCATTGCGCGACAAGGTCAAGTCGCTGCAGAAGCAGGCGGCGGGGCAGTCGCGAGAAACGGTCATCGCGCACGCGCGGGCGATCGCCGATCGCGCCACCCCCCCCCAGGGGAACCTGATCGTCGAGATCATCGACGGCGCGGACAAGGACACGATCCTAATCGCTATGGACGTCATCCGCGCAAAGCACGGCGGGGCCGCGAACATGCTG
>CAZLDF010000460.1:0-9431 GCA_964558095.1 uncultured Isosphaeraceae bacterium
TACCCCCCCCACTTCAATGCCCATCGCAGCCGCGGCGGTCGCGTTTTCGATGCGGTCCACAACCTGCACTTCGAGAAAGTGGTTGCCCGCGCCGACCGTGCCGCATTGATCGTGGCCGCGCTCCAAAGCTCGCTCGCTGACATACTCCGGCTTCGCGTCTTCGATGCAGCCGCCGGCCTCGGCGTGCTCGACGTCCTCCGCCAGCGCCAGCCCGCGATTGAGCAGACACGGCACGCCGAAGTGCATCATCTCGCGAAGCTCCTCGGGGGTGAATCGGTACTTGCCGCCCTGGCCGACGCCGACGGGCACATCGCGAATCAGTTGATTGACAAGCTGCGTCAGCACCGGCTTCACATCGTCGATAGAAAGGTTGGTGCGCACGAGGCGCACGCCGCAGTTGATGTCATATCCGACGCCACCGGGCGAGACGACGCCGCCCTCGTCGGGATCGGTCGCGCACACGCCGCCGATGCAGAACCCGTAGCCCCAGTGAATGTCGGGCATGGCCAGGCTCGCAATCTGAATGCCGGGCAGGAAGGCGACGTTGACCACTTGTTCAAGCGCCTGATCGCCGCGAAGCTGCTCGATGAACGTTGCGTCGGTGAAGACATGCCCATCGACGCGCATGCCCGGCTTGTACGTTCGTGCAATGCGCCAGCAGCACTCGTCGATCTGTTCGAGCGGCCCGGCGAAGCCGCCCCCCCTTTCGCTGCTGGACTTCGCGGAAGTCTCCGTCGCCGCCCTCGCCGAACGCCGTTCATCAACACACATGGCTTCGACCTCCGTGCGACCTCTTTCAGATATCGACGATCGCGCTGGCTTCCCATGTTTCGCCGACTTGTTTCACCGACAGGCCGTGATAGGTGATGGCCTTGACTTCGTGCGCAGCGCGATGACGGGCTGTGTCGAGCGTTTCGCCTCGCGCGTCCGCGTGCACGCCCGCCGCGTTGATGCGCACGTCGAACTCGCATAGAAGCAGTTTTCGCGTGTCGAACAGATACAGCAGCTCGTTGAGCCAATCAAAGAGCAGATACGCCGGGTCCGTGCCGGTCACGTCGATCGTCACTCGCTCCGTCGGCTGAACGTCCTCCGGGTCGTCCACGATGATCGATAGGAAGCCCCTTGCAGCCTCGACCAGCAGTTCCTGGAGGGTGCGAGCGCGCACGCGCAATCCCAGGTCGGCGGTATGTTCGAACACCTCGTGCACGGCACCGATGATGGTATCGCTTCGCGGATCGATCGGCGGCCATCGACGAACGAAGCATGCAAGTGAGCGAAACTTCATCGCGCGCCGTCGCGTGCCCACGGCGGATCGACGTGCCACGAGTCCACTTGCTTCGCGCAAACTCGCTCGCAACCGCGCATCAATTCGAAGCGCCGCGCAGCAAACGCGCGGAAACCCGAGCGGTTCGAGCGTCGCTCGGAGTGTCCGCCTATCGAATCAGCACATCCCGGCCAAGGAACAGCACGAGGAGAATGACATCGAGCACATACAGCGCGCCGCTGAGAAGTGCGGCGGTCTCGGCTGCCCCGGGAAAAAAGAAGCGGGTCGCACCTGCCGGCTCAGTCAGGGCGGCGACGCGTCCGCTTCGACCGACTCCGGATCGACCGCTGGTCCGGCCACCGACATCTTCGTCTGGAAGACCGATGGCTTCGTGTACCTCCTCTCCTCGACGTTCGCACCGGCGATGGAAGCGGCGCGGCTGGCGCTGGATGCAGGTGGGCCCACCGGAACGCTCGGAGTTGATGAATCGTCTGGCCGAACCGAAGTGAATCTCGTTCGCCAGTCCGCCAGCCGACGTGTCGGAATGCCCAATGCATGTCCCAACAAGCACAACTGGTTGACGATCGTGGTCCGCAGTGCGCCGGCGGAGGTCCATCGACGGGCGGAGGTAATCGCGGGTTTGTCGAGGATGCGCACATTGCGGGGGGAACCCCCCCGGATAAGCGACCGCGCGCGGCAAACCAGATCCACATCTTCCATGAGCGGGATGGGCGCGAAGCCACCCAGCCGTCGAAAGTCGCGAGCGCGCATGAACAGGGCTTGGTCGCCAAACGGCATGCGCCAAATCGCGCAGCGCAGACTCACCGCGCGCTCGATGAGGCGCAGAAGCAGGCCGGTTTGATCGAGTTGAAAGCGAAACGCGCCGAGCACAGTTCGATCATCAGCGAGCGCGTGCCTGACCTGTTCGAGATAGTCCTGCGGAAGGCGGGTGTCGGCGTGGAGAAACAGCAGCCGCTCTGACCGGGCCAGCGCAGCACCGCAGTTCAGTTGCGGCCCGCGACCGCCGCTCGGAAGGGGCGACATCGTGACGCGAGCGCCGCACGCAGCGGCGATGCGGCGCGTGCCGTCGGCGCTTCCGCCGTCGGCGATGATGATTTCGACACTGGGCTGACGGACCGATTCGATCGTCGCGGCAATCCGCTGAGCTTCGTGCAGTGTGGGAATGATGATGGACAGTTCCGGAACGGGCGGCGGATGCGGCGACGCGTCGCCGGCGAGGCTGTCGCGCACGGCCCGCCAGACCGGAAGGTCCTTCGGCTCGTCCACATCATCAAGCATCGGCAGCAAGTGAACGCTCAGCCCGAGTGACGAAGCGCGCACGAGCGTCTCGGCAAGCACCTGATCGGTGCTCCATTTCATATCGCAAAAGAGCGAGGGCACGGGGCGACGGAGCCCGATGAGGTAATAGCCGCCGTCGGTCGCCGGGCCAACAACGACTTCGTGCTTCTTGAGGGCATCGAAGGCGGCGTGCAGGATGCCCGCGGAGAGTTCGGGGCAATCGGTTCCGATGATGGCCGCCGCGGATGCTTCGCGCAGCATGACGCGGAAGGCGTGGAGCATTCGCGCGCCGAGATCGCCATCGGGTTGAGCGTGAAACGTGAAGCTGTCGTCGCTGGTATCGAGAGCGTTTACAGACTGTGGGTTCGGGCGGCCGCCTGCGTGCCAGATCTGCGTCTGCACGACTCGCCCACGCCGGAATTGTGACGCGATCGAGAGCGTGTGCTGAAGCATGTGCGCGTAAAGCTTCGCAGCGCCTTCCGGCCCGAGTGCGGGAATCAGGCGAGTCTTGACGCGCTCGGATTCAGGGTGTTTGGCAAAGATTGCAAGCGACTCACTTGCTGACGGTGTGCGAACCGATGGCGTGAGGTAGCCGCGCGCAACCGAGGCGAGACTGTTCGTCCCCGCCTTGCCGACGCCGCGCACAGTGCCGAAGACTCTCGAGCGCCCGCCTTTTCGACGGCCATAGTCCACGGGCACCTCAGCGCATCGAAGGCCGAAGCGCGCGGCGAGGATCTGCATCTGCACCGTCCAACCGCAAATCCGATCATCCATGCCGAGTTGGCGAAGGGCCGCGTTGCGAATGGCGCGGAAGGGGCCGAGGTCGGTGAATCGCTGCTTCCAGAGCAGTCGAACGAGCGCGTTGGCGAGCTTCGGTTTCATCACCGCCTCCAGGCGAGCACGCGATTAAGGAGCTTCTTCACGCCGGGTGTCAGTCTCGTGCGGTTGTAAGCGTCCGCGGCGCGCTTGATGACCTCGGCCTGGGTGGGATAGGGGTGGATCACCGATGCGAGTTTGCGAAGGCCGATGCCGTGCGTGATGGCGGTGGTCAGTTGCGAGATTGTCTCGCCCGCATGTTTCGAGACAAGTGTCGCGCCGAGAATCCTGTCCGAGCCCTTCCGCAGCAGCACCTTGAGAAAGCCGCCCGCCCCTTCCGGAGGAGACTCGCCATCCAGAATTGCACGATCCACCGTGTCGAGCTCGATCTTGATCGAGTGGGTTTTGATGTTTCTTTGTTTCGCACCCGCCTCATCCATGCCGACGTGAGCGACTTCGGGATCGGTGAACGTGCACCAGGGGATGACGAGGCGGCTCGCCTTGGCGCGTCCAAAGAACAGCGCGTTCTGAATCACGATGCGCGCGTGGGCGTCGGAGAGATGCGTGAACTTCAGCCCCCCGGACGCCGAACAGATGTCGCCCGCCGCATAAACTCTCGGGTTGCTCGTTTGAAGGTGATCGTTCACCCTCACGCCGGTCTTTGCGTCGTATTCAACGCCCGCGGCTTCAAGATTCAAGCCCTCGACGTTGGGTTGGCGGCCGACGCCGATGAGAATCTGATCGACATGAAGTTCGATCTCTTGCCCGTCGCATTCGAGTGCGATGATCTTGGTAGCCCGGCTCTCCGAGTCGGCCCCCCCCGACCCCCTCGCGTTCCCGGTTCGGAGAACCGGGCTACCTGTAACTTTCGCCGCCTTGCCGCCGCACACGATGCGAATGCCGTCGCGCTTGAGCGATCGTTCGACGATCGCGGCTGCATCCCGGTCTTCACGCGGCATGATGCCTCGTTCGGACTCGATGAGCGTCACCTGCGAACCGAATCGGGCGAACGCCTGGGCCAGTTCGCAGCCGAGCGGACCCGCGCCGATGACCGCAAGGCGCTGCGGCAGTTCCGTGAGTGAGAAGACCGTCTCGTTGGTGAGATAACCGGCTTCCTTCAATCCGGGAATCGGCGGCGCCGAGGCACGCGCTCCGGTGGCGATGACCGCGCGCGAGAACCGCAGCACATGCCCTGGTACCCCGGCTCTCCGAGCCGGCCCCCCCCGCACGCCCGGTTCGGAGAACCGGGCTACCAACGCGCCCCCCCACACCGAATTGATCGGCATCGCGCACGTCGGTAGCGGCGCGAGCGCAGCGAATCAGAGCCTTGGAGGGCACGCAGCCGACGTTGAGGCAATCGCCTCCCATCAAGTCCCGTTCGATGAGGGCGACTTTCGCGCCCAGGGCGGCCGCGCCGGCCGCGGCGACGAGTCCCGCCGTGCCCGCGCCGATCACCACTAGGTTGTAGCGATCGCGCAAGGGGGGGGCGGGATTGACCCAGTCCGGCGGATGCACGTTGGCGGCCAGCGCTCGATTGTGTTCATCCAGCGGCCGCAGCGCCGGGATGTGATCCATGAGTTCTGCCAAATCCTGCTCGGTGGAGGCGGTCTTCATCACGGCGCGTTTCCCTTGCCCCTAGATGTCGTTGAGGGCCCAGTCGTAGTCGATCCATTCGATCTTCGGAGTCTTGCCCGCCTCCAGCGCCGCTTTCACGTCAGGTGAATACCGGGCAGCGAATTCCAGCACCGAGCCCGCGGCTTGCCTGAAGTCGTCGCCGTACCAGTCGTAGAGCCGCGTCAATCGCACGACGTTCTCCCGCGGATCGAACCGGAACCAGCGCTCTCCCCCGGCTTCGCCGTGGACATACTTCGCCTGCGCTTCCAATTGCTCATCCAGGCGATCGGCTTGGTACGTCTCGGTGCGAAGGATCGGACAACCGACCGCTGCGCACACCAGCGCGAAGTGCATGCGCGGCTCCTTGAACTTCGGCCGAATTTGTGCGTGCTCGATTTCATCGAGGGTCCACGAGTGCGGCCCGATCTGCCACTTGCGGCCCCTCCACCGCTTGTTGGCTGGAATGTCCTTGATCGACTTGAGCGGATAGTGATCGAGGATCAGCCGAAGCGTAAAGGCGTTGTACGCGTTGATCAGAAGCGCTAAACGCTCATCGCGGCTGAAGTCGTCGATAGGCGCCGACTTGAGCGATTCGATGTACGCGTCAAGTTCCGCCGGCTCCTTCTTGAGCGCCGCGTAGTCCACTCGTCCGTCTTCCGTCCCGTGCTTCTTCAGAAGCGCATCGAATCGAGCGTGATCGAGAACAGGGCCTGCGGGTGCGGGCTCTCCGGCATCTGTCTCGGTCGTGGTGCCGGCGGACGGCCCGAACAGGTTGCTCACTCGATCCTTGTTGAGTTGCGCGCACGCAGCGAGCACCGCCATGACCACTGCGGCAGTCGCGACCGGCCACAGACGCTTGGGTTTCATGGAGTTCGCACGCTTTGCATCGTCGCCGCCGCGATCATCGCTCACGGGTGGTTCTCTGAGCGCCTTGCGTGCCAGCCACGTCACGTACACGGTGACAATGACCGTCGCGACAAGTCCAGCGGCCAGCAGCGCCCACTGCCAGGGGTTCCGCTCACCAGACGATCCCGTCGTCACGCCGATCGCCGCCTTGCCCGCGTAGCCCAGATAAACGTACAGGAACGTTCCGGGCAGCATCGCAATCCAACTGGCAAGCAGATACGGCCAGAAGCGCACCGGCGTCAAGCCGTACAAGTAGTTGCCGACCGAGAACGGCACCGCGGGCGACAGCCGCAGCAGCGCGATGATCCTCCAGCCGCCTTGCCCGATCGCCTTGTCGATGGCGCCGAAGGTGCGATGGCGCTTCGCCAGTTGCTCGATGCGCGCTCTCGCCAGATGCCGGGCAATGAGAAACGCCAGCACCGCTGCGACGGTCGATGCGATCGACACCAGGACGGTGCCCCACAACAATCCAAAGAGCGCGCCCACCACAAGCGTGAGCGCCGATCCCGGCACAAAGAGCAAGACCGCCAGAATGTAAATGAGCGCGAAGACGATCGGCCCCCACATGCCCAGACCGCTCACCCACTCCGTCAGCCGGTCAACGCCGCCGGCCACAGGCAGCGCACGCACGATCAACACGATGCTCGCGGCAATCACACCAAAGCAAGTCCATCGAATCCACAGTCGGGGGCGTGCGGCCCATCGCCAGTTCTTTGCGAGCGCTGTTGATCGCCGGTGCTTCTTCCGCGCCGAATCATTGACATGATGTGCGGCTCGCGCCATCGCCAACCTCCAGCCCCCACCCCCCCCTTATGGGGAGATCGACGTCACTCTGCAAGACGATTCGGACGCCGCCCCGCCCCCCCCTCGATGTCGCTATCCCCCGGGGGGGGCCGCTGCGGGATTGTCCCATCCGGCCGGCGCCAGTAATCGCGCTGCTTGCGAAAGGGCATCGTCAGCGTGTGCCAGAGACGGTTGTCCTGCGGCTGGGAGTATCCTGCGACGCCGATCTCGATCTCGGATTGCGGAATGTTGAGCCCGAGCGTGCGGTGCACTCTGTCCCACCAGCAGAACACCACGCCGTAGTTGGAATTCGTCTCGCCCCGCACCTGCGAGTGATGAATGCCGTGCATGCGCGGCGTGACCAGCACCGCGTTGAGCACTCGCTCCAGGCGAATCGGCAGCCGCACGTTGCTGTGGTGAAACAGCGTATTCGCCTGAAACACGAGTTCATACGCCACGAACGCCGCCAGAGGCACGCCGATCACGCTGACCTGCGCGACGCGGAACACCGTCGAAAGCAGCACCTCGCCGAAGTGAAAGCGGAAGCCGGTGGAGACATCGAGATCGGGGTCGATGTGATGCACGTTGTGGAAGCGCCACAGCACGGGAATGCGGTGATTCATGATGTGCCAGTAGTAGAAACTCAGGTCCAGCAGGAGGAAGCCGACGATGAACTGCGCCCACAGCATCCACTGTTGCGAAGCCGCCCCCTCTGAAACGGGAATCAGATGAACCAGCCCGAATTCCTTGTCTGTTGCCCAGTTCAGCGCGTGCGATGCCGCCGGCTTGACGGTGACCATCGCCGTGAGAAACACCAATCCTGAAATGGCGAGGTTGACGACGAGCCTGCCGAGCAGCCCTGCGCGGCTCTCACGAAGCGGCACAAACCGTTCCACGATGAAGAACGCCGCGAAGACGCCGATGATGATGATGGGGATGTAGAGTGACATCATGCACGCGCACCATATCCACACCCCCGAGCAATGGATACGCGCCGCGGGCTATTCCCTCAGACCCCGGAAGGAGGGCGGGGTGGCTGGTGATTCACCTGATCGCTCGAATACCTTGCGCTTTCAAACGCGAACCGTCACGCGCATGAAGGTGGCGGGGATGGACGTGCTGCCGTCCGTGGCCTTGTTCTGGGCCGTGGCGAGTTCCAGGAGTTGGCAGTGCAGTTCCTCTTGCTTGCCGTTCTTCTGCGCCGCCTCGAAGGCGTTCATGGTCGGGCCGTAGAACCGCTTGAAGGTCTCGATGATGTGCGCGGGCGGGGCCGGCGTGATGAAGGAATATGTGTCCTTCACCATGGAGAGGTTCTCGCGAGGGACCCCTGCCTGGCCGAAGCGCTCGACGATGTGAGACTCCACGCCCCAGGTCATCGGGCTGATAAACCCTTCGGGCGGCGGAGGCGAGAACGATGAGCTGATCTTGAGCAACTGCGACACAAACGACGTGGGATCGTTGGGGATCCAGTTGCCCATCACGATGCAGCCGCCCCGCTTGGTGACGCGGACCATCTCGCGGGCCACATCGAAGGGTTTGGGCGCGAACATGGCGCCGAAGAACGAGAGGGTCAGATCGAACGAATGGTCGTCAATGCCTTGCAGGTTGCAGGCGTCGCCTTCCTGGAACTTCAGGCGTTGGGGGGGGAGGCCCAGATCGGCTGCGCGCTTGTTGCCGGCGTCAACGAGGTTTCTGGCGATGTCGATTCCAAGAACATCGGCGCCCATTCGCGCAAGGGGAACCGCCGTGGTGCCATCGCCGCAGCCCAGGTCCAGGACTCGCAATGCCGGGGCCGGGGGAGGGGGCTTCACTCCCACAGACGCGGCGACGGCCTCTCCCGACTGTCGCATGAACGCTGCGATCTCGGTGAAGTCGCCCTTTTCCCAGAGCGCCTTGTTCGGGTTCACCTTGGCTCGATCCGAAGTGTCCGGCGTGGTTTGCAGCAGCATGTCTGTTCCGTAAAGAGGGTGTTGAGGAAGATAATCAGCAGCGACAGAGCTTCGTCGCGTTGGGTTGTCATGGTTTGGCCAGGCGCTTCGCCGCCCCGCGCTGCACCTGCTTGGGGGTCTGCCAGACGACCGGATAGTCGCCATCGAGCAGCGCCAACAGACGGCGCACCAGACGCGGCCGGGAGATGTAGTAGCAGCGCAGCTTCCCGCATTCGTGGTAGTCCACGATTCTGTTGCGGCGAAGCGCTCCCAGATGCTGGGAGACGTTTGCCTGAGCGACCTCGACGAGGTCCCGGATGTCGGTCACGCACTTGGGCGCGCGGGCCAGTTCGCGCAGAATCGCCAGGCGGGTCGGATGGGCTAGTATCCGCAGCAGTTCCGCGGCGTCCCGCAGATCGCGCCGAGCGCGGAGCTTGGCCGACGATGGTGCCCGCAATGATCGCTCGCTCCGTGAGGTCGCGCCATGTTGCTGGGATACTAACACTGTCATATTCGCATACTAGAATGCGAAGAAGCGACAGTCAAGCGTCCGCGCCTTCGCCTTTGCGCTGGAGGCCAGGCGCAGCATCGTGGCCTACCGTCGCGCTCGCACGGGCCCGCTTTGCCACGGCATGGTCGAGGTCACTCCATGATGCACGACATGCTGAACGGCGAGATGAGACAAGAATCCTTCTCAGTGTCTCAGTGATGCGCCTCGTCGGCCATCAACTTGATTCGGGTCTCAATCTCTTCCGCGCCGGGAACGCCTCCGGGATACATCCGGCAACCCATGCCAGGACTCGTCGGCTCGGGCAAACCAA
>CAZLDF010000461.1:0-2890 GCA_964558095.1 uncultured Isosphaeraceae bacterium
GGTAATTGGCCCGTTCCAGCGCGCTGGCGACATCCGCTCGAAACGTGGGATCGTCCGGGCGCGAGGTCAATTCGTCAGTGAGCAGTTTCAGCGACTCGTCGATTCGATCACAGCGATTCAGGGCTTCGACAAGCTGCATGATCGTAGGCAGGCTGGCGGGTTCCAAAGACCGGGCGCGCTGGAGCGCGATGACCGCGGCCTGGGCATCATCAAGCTTCAAGAGGTCCGTCGCCGCACGTCGCAGCAGCGGCGCCGGCGCCTGTTGACTTTCGGCGAGCTGCCTCAGCCAACTGATCGCTTCTCGCGTGCGACCCAGCGCCATCAGTGCCGCGCCGATCATCTGTTTCGCGAGCGCGTGATCGGGCGTCTGTTCCAGCACAATGCCCAGGTGTCGCACCGCTTCCTCATGGCGGCCCTGGGATGCGCGAATGCCGGCGAGCGTCATGCGCGCTGGCGTGAGCGCCGGGTGCTCGTGCAGCAGCGCTTGCGCGGCGTCCGCCGCGTCTTCCAGCCGGCCTGCCTGCGCTAAATGCAGCACCTTCGCCATCGCCTGCTGCTGCGGTCCGGGCATCGAGCGCATGGCCGACGCCTGCGAACGCGTCGAGGTTCGGTCTTGATCACTCGGCATAACCGAACCGTTCGATGTACGGCCGCAGAATCCGATTGGCCTTGTCGAAATGCTGGGCGTAGTGGCGCCAGCGTCCTTCGGCGCTTCGATTGGTGGTCTTGGTCACGGCCTGATAGCTCGGGGTGCGGATGAACTTGCGGCTGGCCTTTTCGGCATACTGCATGACTTCGTCGGTCCACGGAACGCCGGCGAAGTCGATGACCTTCTGCGCCATGCCGCGCGTGTCGGCGATCACCTGCTCGTAGGTCACTTCCATCCACGGCAGACCGAGCGTCTCTTTGAAGTGCAGGCCCAGGCCAACGACGGAGTTGTAGTACGAGGCGGTTGATTCGAGCGAGTGAAAATAGTTGATCGCCAACGGCGTCTCCGAGAGGTTGGCGAAGCAGCTCAGGCACACATCGCGCGGATCGCGAACGGCGAACAGCACCTTCGCGCCGGGGAACAGCCGGCGGACCATCAGCAGGTGCGGCCCGTTCAGCGGGTGCTTGTCGAGCACCAGCCGCGTGGCGGCGCTGTCGTCGCGGAAGTGCTGGTCGATCTCGCGCCAGTACACATCGCGCATCGACAGCAGGTCGGACTTTTTGAGCCGGTTCGCGAACGTCAGGGCCTGGTGCAGCCCGCCGGCGCGCAGCGACAGCACCTCCATCACCTTGTGCATCGCCGGCGTCTCGTCGGTCGTGACGATGTCCGGATGAGCGGCGAGGATCTGTTCGAGCAGTGTCGTGCCCGATCGCGGAAAGCCGATCATGAAGATCGGCGCGCGGCGGACATCCGGCGGCGGATCGGTCCAGCGAGCGACCATTTCGCGCGTCACTCGAGACTGGCACTCCGCCATGAATTCGTCCAGCCGCTGGAACTTCGCGCGCTCGTCGCCGGAGAGGTCCGCGATCGAGGGCTTGGTGGCGGCCGTCCATCTGAAGGCTTCCTGGTAATCGCCCATGCGCTCGCACGCCTGTGAGACAAGTTGGCCGGCGGTGAGACGCTCGGAATCTGTGAGCGGATGGAGGTAAAGCGGCAGCCCGTCGCCGCTGGTCAACGCGCGCTCGAGCAGTTGGCGGGCCTCGGCAGTCTGGCCCTCGCGCAGCGCCACGCCGCCTCGAACGACCAGCAGCGCCGGGTTGTCAACGTCGCTGGGCGCTTCCATCAGAATCTGTCGGGCCTCCTCCAGGCGATTGGCGCGCTCGAACCGCGATGCCACGAGCGATCGGAACGGGATGTCCGCGGGGTCGCGCTGAAGCTCGTCGTAAAGCAGTTGGAGCGATTCATCCGTGCGCCCAAGGCGCTGAAGGACGGACGCACACTGAGTCACCACGGGCCGATGGTGGGGCCTCATTTCAAGCACGCGGCGGAACGCAGCGAGAGCTGACTCGAAGGCGTGGCACTGGTTGAGGTCGCTGCCGATGGTGAAGAGGATGTGGGCAGGGACGCCCGGTTCCTGCAAGAGCTTTTCGCCAAGATGCTGTGCGTCCACGAGCCGGCCGGTCTTGGTGAGGATGGACATGAGCATCTGCCGGGCCTGGACATGCTCGGGCACCGTTGCCAGGGCGGCGCGGACGTGGCGCTCGGCCGAGTCCAGCCGGCCTTGAGTCGTCCGGATGCTCGCCATGAGAAGCCGAGCCGGAACGAAGGTGGTAGCCTGGCGGATCAAGGCTTCGAGGGCGTCGCAAGCCTCATCCATGCGGCCCAGCTTGGCGAGGCTTGTCGCGCGATTGAAGGCTTCGTTCTGGCCGATTTCGGGCATGGGGCCAATTGTAGCGGCCTGCCGATGCGGCTTGTCCGTCGCCCGCCGTCCGGTTTGTGGGTCCCAGTAGTATTCGCGCCGTTAAGCTGGGTGGCATGGAACGTGGGGATGGCAAGAAGTGCGAGTCTGAGAACGCGCCAAGTCGAGTTTCCTCGACAATCCTCACTGCAGGGTCTTGACAGGAAGGCTTGCACCGGTCACCTTAGTGGTGATTGCGTCTCCAAGGGTCGGTCCGCTTCCAGGGTGGGAGACGCATCGCAGTAGAGTTGAGAGAGAGCTGGCGCCGCCGCCACGTCGGCGAGAGCGCTTGGGAAACCGCAAGGTGCGGCTTCCCGACGATTGTGTTTCGCGCGGCTGTGAATACCGCGCATTGACGGAGCCCCTTCCTTCTCAACTCCTGCTCACTCGGGGTGGGCGGAGTAACTTCTCTCAAACTGCAGATAGGCTCTTTTCCTAGGAAAGACAGGAGGCTGAAGAAAGCCAATGAAAAAGATCAATCTCCTGATTGCACCAGTCGCTGC
>CAZLDF010000462.1:0-3937 GCA_964558095.1 uncultured Isosphaeraceae bacterium
AGTTCGAGAATCTTCGTGTGCTCTGGCTTTTGAGGCGTCTCCAAAGCCGCATCGCGGCACAGGATCCAAAACCGTTGATCGAGGTAAATCCGCTTGCGACTCAGCGCACGCTCCGCCACTTCAAGGCGTTTCATGCGAACATGCAAATCCAAGTCGATGTTACGCATTGCACGGTAATCGGGTCCGTGGTGTACGTGGCTAATGATCTTTTGCCGAAGCGTAGCTGGCAGGTTCGCCGCCATGATTGCGTTCCATTCCCTGGATTGGACGAATCATTCAAGCAATAACCTGAAGCGATGTCCACACGCTTCGTTCAGGCACAGCACCCACGCCAGCGCGGTGCCGTCGCCCTGATCGGCGAGGGAGCGATAGCGCTGCAGCGCGGCGTGGCCGCACACGGGGCACCGTGGGCGTTTGTACGCCACCGTGGAGAGCGGTCCGCCGCGGGTCCGCTTGCGGCCGCCACGGCCCCCCCCTTGGCCCATGGCGTCGCCGCTGCTGCCGCCATCAACGTGGGGCGTGTTGGAATTCAGGTTGGACAGGTCAACGTGGGGCATTTGTGGGTAACTCCAGATTCTCAGAAAGCCGCGCGGAATCGCCTTGATGTTCTGGCAGAAGCATGCCCTTGTGTGTCCAACGCAGCGGAATGAACCGCAGCCAAGAACGAGGCATGAATTATGCGAATCAAGCAAATCACCATCGAAGGCGTACAGGGCGATGTCGAGATCATGGCCATCGCGGGCGGGGCGCTCGTCACGCGAGGCAACGACATCTTGTGCGAGATGCGCGCCGATGACGACGCCGAGGCGCGATACGCGAAAGCATGCGAGGTCGCCAAGGCGGTGTACGGCGAGGTCAAGAAGACCACGCGGTACGCCACGGCCGGCGAGCCCAACGCCACCAATTCGATGATCCACGACGTGATGCGCGAGATCGAACGGCTCGCGGGCTGCTGAGCACCGCAGACAGGAACACATCCATGAACATCAAAGACATCGCGAACGCCAGTCAAGCACTCATCTACACCGTTGAAGAGGCCGTGGAACTGGCCAGCGCCAAGGGCGACCCGATGCTCGCCGTGCAGGCCATCGACCGTACGCTGGTGAACGCGCTGGCGGCGGCGACCGGCCGCGATGAGGGGAAGGTCCGCGAAGCGCTGGCGAGGTGGTACGGGCCGGCGTGAATGAACACAACGAGCAACACCGAGCGAGCCCGCCGCGCGGCGGGCCGCGATCACACACCCTTTTCCAACAGGAGCATTCAGATGACAGCGAAGAAGACCAGCACGAAGAAGACCGACAAGAGCGGCAAACCCCGAATGAGCGTCGATGCGGCGCGTGCAGATGGCGCGGCGAAGGTGAAGGCAGCCAAGGCCGCAGCGAACGACGCGCCGGCGAGGCAGAGCGCACCCAAGGCCAACACGGCGAAGACGGCGAAGCCCAGGGCGACGAAGCCGAAACGCGAACGACGGCCCGCGGGCCTCGACCTCGCGGCCAAGGTGCTCAGCGCATCGAAGGAACCGCTCAATGCCAAGACCATCGCCGAGCGCGCCATCGCCGCAGGCTGGAAGACCAGCGGCAAGACGCCGCATGCGACGTTGTACGCCGCGATCATCCGAGAGATCGCGGACAAGGGGAAGGATGCACGGTTCAAGAAGATGGATCGCGGGCTGTTCGCGTTCAACTCCCCGTCCGTCAGTGCGAAGAAGTGAGGTGCGGCGATGTCGAGTCACACCGATCACGCACTTGGCACCGCCGGCAACGTGCCGTGGACGCAAGCAGCGGTCGCCGTCGCTTTTCTGAAAAGGCGCAGCGCAATCATGCCGACCGTCCGGCGCAAGCACGTGGCGGCGTCCAGCGGCGTGTTTGAGGACGCCATGATCGAGTGGCATGCGCTTCGCGAGGGCGCACCCGGCAGCATCGACTGACGTCACGTTCAACCTCCCTCCCTCGTTGCCTCGGCGGGTGCCGGGGCTTTCTCTCGGGCAGGACCACGCGCAGCGATGCGCTCCGCCTTCTTGCCGGAGAACTGCTCATACCTCTGGACAATGACGTCCGCGTAGGGCGGATCGATCTCCATCAGGAATGCCTTGCGACCGTGTTGCTCGCACGCGATGAGCGTCGATCCCGATCCGCCGAAGAGGTCCAGGACGTTCTCGCCGGACTTCGATGAGTATTGAATCGCGCGTGCTGCGAGCTCGACCGGTTTCTCAGTCAAATGCACCATCGACTGTGGGTTGACCTTCTTGACCTGCCACAGATCGGGCACGTTGTTCGGTCCGAAGAACTTGTGCCCAGCGCCCAGACGCCATCCATAGAAACACCACTCGTGCGCTCCCATGAAGTCCTTGCGCGTCAGCACGGGATGTTGCTTGTCCCAAATGATGGATTGAGAGAAGTACAGGTCGTGTTGCTTCAGCGCCGGCGGGTAGTTGCCGCAGTTGGCGTATCCGCCCCAGATGTAGAAGCAGCGACCGGCCACGAGCACGCGCGCGATGTTGCCAAACCATGCATCGAGCAGTTGCGTGGACTCATCATCGCTGACGAAGTCGTTCTCTAGCGGCCGGTCCTTGGCCCGCATCTGCTTCGTCGTCGCCTTCTTCTCGCCCTGGCGCGCCACGTCGAACGACTGGTGGTGCGTGCGCTTCTTCTTCGTGGTCGTGGTGAACGAGGAGTTGCCGGCGGCGATCGCGTTGTTGGACCGGGGCTCGACCTTGACGTTGTATGGCGGGTCGGTGTTGACGAGATGTATCTTCGCGCCATCCAGCAGGCGATCGACATCCCCTCCCACAGCGCTGTCGCCGCAGAGCAAGCGATGGTTGCCGAGTATCCACAGATCGCCCTTCTGGGTGATTGCCTTGTCCGGTGGCGCCGGCACATCATCGGGATCGACCAATCCCTCGAACTGCGGCGGCGCGAGGAAGTCGCTGAGCTGCTCCTGCGAGAAGCCGAGCACATCGAGATCGAAGTCGAGCGCCTTCAGTTCATGAAGTTCTACTGGCAGCAGGTCGAAGTCCCAGGTCGCGATGGATGCACTCTGGTTGTCGGCGATCCTGTAAGCCTTCGCCTGCTCGGGCGTGAGGTCCGTGGCGACGTGGACCGGGGCTTCGGTGAAGCCGAGTTGCTGCGCCGCCTTCCATCGGGTGTGGCCGACCACGATGACGCCATCGCCATCCACGACGATCAGCTGCCGCCAGCCGAACTCCCGCAGCGACTTCGCGACGGCATCGACGGCGCGGTCGTTCTTCCTCGGGTTGCGGTCATAGGGCTTGATCTCAGCGAGTGGTCGAGTTTCGATCTTCATGTGTCACGCCTCCGTGCGAGCGGTGAAGTGTGTTCGTTTTCCGAAGGCCATCTTGCGCCGAGGCGAATCGGGCATCGGGACGACTGCCGCCCGTCGTTGGCCACGTTGGGCCGTGGGCCGCGTTGGGTCGTCGGGCGTACCGCGCTGGCCTCTTGGCAGCCGCCGCCACACGGGCCAACGTCGTGGCCCACGTCGTGAGGGCGCTTCGTCGCGTTTGTGGCGCAACTGCGCACGGCCGTGGACACGCCACGCCCGTTGCTTCCGTGCATTGCGGGAACTGGCGGGAATTTGCAAGTCCCCCTCTGTGGCGACGCCACGGGCGCACATTCAGCGGCCCTCCCGCGAGGTCGCGTCGATCATCGTGAGGATGGCGGCTCTTATCGCAGGCGGCAGATCGCGCCAGGCATTGCAGACGCGCTGAAGATCGCCTTCACATCGCGTCTTCGTGGCCGCGGATAGCCCCGGTGCGGCCAGTGCGCCGCATTTTGCGCCGCGTCGTTTGGAAATCGCAAGATTCGTCGAGGAAGCCGAGGGTTGTTCGGCCCCTCTCCTGGGCACTCTTCTACAGCCGCCAGAATAGTGGCACAGGCGTGTTGCCTGTGATCGATTGTTCGGCCTCAACGGCCGAGCAATC
>CAZLDF010000463.1:0-5486 GCA_964558095.1 uncultured Isosphaeraceae bacterium
CGCGGTCGAGAACGTGTTCCGGCGGCTGCGGCAGGCGAAGGGTTCCCCTCTCCCTCTGGGAGAGGGGGCAGGGGTGAGGGCACTTCCGGGGCCGGAGGCAAGCGACCATCGTGCACACCCTCCCCCCAGCCCTCTCCCAAGGGGAGAGGGAGTGAGCACCATGCGCGTCATCTTCGACGCGACGCTGGAGATCATGAACCCGATGGTGTTCGCGACCATCATCATCGTGCTGGTCTTTTTGCCCCTGATGTTCCTTGAGGGCATCGAGGGCCGGTTCTTCCGGCCGCTGGGCGTCGCGTTTGTCGTGTCGATCATGGCTTCGCTGCTGGTCGCCATCACCGTGACGCCGGCGATGTGCATACTGCTCCTCAAACACACCGGCGAGCACCATGAACGCGATGGCTTGCTGGTGCGCTGGCTCAAGCGCATGTACGAGCCAAGCGTGCGCACAGCAATCCGCTGGCGCGGCGCTGTGCTCAGCGCCGCCGCGATTGTCACCGTGCTCAGTCTCTGGCTGGCGAGCACCTTCGGCACTTCGTTCCTCCCCGAGTTCAACGAGGGCACATTTACGATCGCGCTCATGGCCCCGCCTGGAACGTCGCTCGCAGCCAGCAACCGCATGGCCGGAAGCGTGGAGCAGCAACTGCTCCAGATCGAAGGCGTGCGCAGCGTCACGCGCCGCACCGGCCGCGCCGAGCGCGATGAGCACGCCGAGCCGGTGAGCAATTCCGAAGTCGATGTGACCGTCAAGCCCGGCTACGACAAGGAAGAGGTGAGAAACGAACTCGCCCGCGTGCTCAGTCAAGTGCCGGGCATCACCACCAACATCGGCCAGCCCATCGAGCACCGGCTGTCGCACATTCTCTCTGGCACGCCGGCTGCCATCGCCATCAGCGTGTACGGAAACGATCTTGCGCTGTTGCGCCAGATCGCCAAAGAGATTGAGTCAGCCATCAAGCCCCTTCCGGGCGCGCGCGATGTGGCCGCGAATCGCGAGGTGCTGATCACGTCATTGCCGGTGCGCTATCGGCCCCACGATCTCGCTGCGTACGGCCTCAGTCCCGCATCGGCGGCGCAGCAAGTCCGCACCGCCGTGTTCGGCGAGCACGTGGCCACCGTCAATCAGGGCGTTCGGCGATATGACATCGTCGTCCGCCTCGCATCGGACCAGCGCGACGCCATCGAGGACATCCGCGATCTCACGTTGCGCGGCAAGGGCGGAGCGATCGTGCGCCTGCACGAGGTCGCCGACATCGGGCGGGAGCAGACGTCGAATCTGATCGCGCGCGAGAATGCGCAGCGCAAGGCGGTCATCTCGCTCAACGTGGCCGAGGGATACAACCTCGGCCATCTCGTCGAACAGGTGCAGCAGCGCGTCGATCCGATCGTCGCCAAGCACGGCTACCTCGTCCACTACGGCGGGCAGTTCGAGGCCCAGCGCTCCGCCAGCCGCACCATCCTTCTGTTTGGCGGTCTGGTTTTGGTCCTGATGCTCATGCTGCTGCACATGGCCATCGGTTCGCTGCGAGTGTCCGTGCTCGTGATGGTCAACCTGCCGCTGGCGCTCATCGGCGGCATCGCGGCCATCTTTCTGACCGAATCGCCAAACGTGTTTTCCAATGCACTGGCCCTGTTCGGCATCGGCGGCCGTTACCAGGCGCCCGTCATCTCCATCGCCAGCATGGTCGGATTCATCACGCTCTTCGGCATCGCGGTGCGGAACGGGATTCTGCTGGTGAATCACTATCGAAATCTCGTGGAGCGCGAGAACTGCACTGTGGAGCAGGCGATCGTGCGCGGCTCGATGGAGCGCCTCGTGCCGATCCTTATGACCGCGCTCGCCGCCGCGCTGGGCCTGGTCCCCATCGTCTTCCGCGGCAACGAGCCGGGCAACGAGATCCTCGCGCCGCTGTCGGTCGTCATTCTCGGCGGCCTGCTGACATCGACGTTCCTCAACCTGGTGGTCGTCCCCGCCGGGTATGCACTGCTGTTCCGCCGTCAACTCAATGTCGTATCATCGACTTCGAAGCACGACCGAATCGTTTCAGAAACCGAAACCCTCGTCCCACAAGGAGAACCTCTATGAATCTCAGGCATTCCGTTCTAGCATCGACGCTCGTCACCTGCGCTCTTGTGCTTGCCGGCTGTGGCAAAGAGAGCGGCACATCGCAAACATCTAACAACGCGCCCAAGGATTCCACGCCCGCCCCGGCCCACACCGACACCGCCGCCGCCCCCGGTGACGCTGGCAAGATCATCGAACTCGGTACGACCACCATCGGCTCGTTCACCGTGCGCGCTTCGCGCGACGAGGGCGAGATCAAGGCCGGCGGCGATGCGCCCATTGACGTGTGGTTGACGGGCGGGGATATCGCCAAGGTCACGGCCGTGCGCTTCTGGATCGGCACCGATCGCGGCGACGACTTCGTCAAGGCCAAAGCCGACATTGAGATTCCATCCGAGCCGAATCACTGGCACACCCACGCCGAAGTTCCGAGCCCCTTGCCCGCCGGCAGCAAGCTGTGGGTCGAGATCGAAATCGAAGGCCAGGGCAAGCAGATCGGCTCATTCGACCTGAAGGCCTAATTCGTGGAAGCGAATGCGTTCTGCCGTGACCCGTGGTTCTGGGCCTTCATGGCTGCGCTCGGCTGGTTCTTCGGTGTGTGCTTGATCGGCGCGAGGCCGTCAAGGGGTTCCTTCGCGCTCGGCGCGGCTTGCTTCATTCTCGCGCAGGCGTCGCGCGCGATCCTGCCGGTGCCCTTCGTGAACCAGACAAGGATTGGTGCAGACCGCTGGGTGCTGGTCACTGCCGGTGCAATCGTGCTCGGCATCACGCTGCCATTCACGCTTGCCGCGTTTCAGATCACGCCGTGGGAGCCGCCGAACGCGCGACGCCCGCTTCGCACCGCTGGTCTGTTTGGCATCGTCCGTCACCCGCTTATGTTTCGCGACGCGTTCTGGCCGCTCGGATGGCCCCTGATCTTCGCGTCCGCATGGGGCGCTGCCCTCACCGTCATGTGGTTCCTGATATGCTGGCTCTTCACGTTCGTCGAGGAGAGGCGACCGCGAGAAGTCTACAGGGGCGACTACGAGGCATACCGAAATCGCGTACCGCCAATCCTTCCGTTCTTCAGCTTGCGGTCGCCACGATGAGCAGTGGCCCGGCGCGGTGGCATGGATCTAGCGCATAGCGACACTGCCGCTGGCCTTGTCAGCAAGGTGATCGAACCATATGAACGGAACCGTCTCGATAAAGCACCCGCTGATCGTCGTGTCCCGCGGGCCAGCGCAATCTCCGCGCGTCCCGTATCGATCCGCGCCTCGTCTCACGGAAGTTTCAGCGAGCTCACAGAAGTTTCAAAGACCCAACGAAAGTTTCAACGGTCGCCCAAAAGCTTCACCCATCCCACATGGGCTCGGCCGCTGCACGAATCGTTCAGCCGTCTCACAGTAGTTCTTTGCGCCTGATGCGCGGACGGCGGGCAGGAATCGGAGTGGGGACTTGGTGGATTGGCCTAGGCCCTGTGCTCGCACCGCCCCCCGCATACGGCACAAACAGCAAGTCCGACGCCTGCTGCTTGGCGCGATCAAGCCTTCGACGAGTTAATAGTTCAATAGCGCTTTGTGACCAAAGCGCAGCCCGCCGATGGCTCGCGGCGGGTGAAAGCAGACAACGATTTCACATTCCGCCGCCGGCTTGTGTATGCGGACCGGGCATTGCACGATATTGGGTTTGGGTGCCCGCGTCAGGATGGATATCAGTGCTCTACAACCTGTGTTAGTGACCGGGGCCAGTGGCTTCATCGGGAGGCGACTGGTGTTCCGGCTGCTCGAGCGTCAATACCGAGTGGCGTGTCTGATGCGAGCCAGCTCGCGCATCGATGAGCTGCGATCGGCCAGCGTCCAACTATTGACGGGGGATGTAACAGATCGGAACAGTGTAGAACGGGCGCTGTCTGAGTCGCGAGCCGGTGCTGTGTTTCACCTTGCCGGGCTGGTGAAGGCGCGGCGTCGGCTAGGAGGGGTTGGAGGGGGGGGTGACTTCATGGATGTCAACGCGGGCGGCGTGGAGAATGTCGCGGCCGCCTGTGCGGGGCGCACTGACCCGCCGGTTCTTGTCGTTGTGTCCTCGCTGGCCGCTGCAGGCCCCTGCGATGCGGACCGGTCACGCGTGGAAGGCGACACGCCTTCGCCCGTCTCGGATTACGGTCGCAGCAAGCTGGCCGGAGAGCGGGCCGCGGCCGGATATGCGGGAGCAGTACCGATCAGCATTGTGCGTCCGCCGATTGTGTTCGGTCCCAATGATCGAGGCGCATTCGGAATGTCCCAGGCGATCGCTCGCTGGGGCATTCAACTCGTCCCCGGATTAGGGGGGGGCGACCGTCGCCTTTCACTGATTCATGTGAATGACCTGGTGGAAGGATTGCTCCTGGCAGCCGAGAACGGCGAGCGGCTGCGCGAGCAGGGAGTGCCCGGGGAAGGCATTTACTTCATGGCGGACGAAGAACGACCCACGTTGGCTGAACTCGGTCGCTCCATGGCCATTGCATTGGGCACGAAGTCTCCCGCCGTGATACCTGTGCCCGCGCCGGTGCTGCGATTGGTGGGGGTGATCGCGGACATGACGGCTCGAATTCGAGGCCGATACGGCTGGATCAATGGCGACAAGATCACTGAAGCATTGGCCGGGTCGTGGATGTGCTCATCGGCGAAAGCGCGTGTTCAATTGGGCTGGTCAACCGCCGCAGGATTGAACGAGCGCTTGAACGAGACAGCCCAAAGCTATCGCGAGATGAAACGACTATGAGGCGGTCGCTCCAGCAGGGTCGATTTAAAAGGTCACCCCGGGGTTCTCGCTAGAGCGATCTGTCATAGATTCGGTAGGTGCTCGTAATCTTCGTTCCGAGGCGCTCCAGCGTGCCGCGCGAATTGGCGTTGCTCTCCAGAACCCATGAAAACTCGTATCGTTTGATGCCCCAGTTTTCTGCGGCCACGACAAGGTTGTCCATGAGCACAATGCCAAGCCCTGCACTCTGGTAGCCGGGCACCATGGTCATGGCCATGGCGCGAGCCGCTGTGATGTGCCGCCGCCCGGTCAGGAGCCGCAGCAGTCCGAATGGAAAAAGCCGGCCATTGAGCGTTCGAAGAATCTGGTTGTAGTCGAGCAGCGCAAGCAGCGCGCCAATGGGCTTGCCATCCATTTCCGCAAGAACTGCAAACTGCGGGACGATGACGTGCCGAAGGTCACGCGCGATGTGCTGTGCCTCGCGAGGCTGAAGCGGTGTGAATCCCCATGTGCCATCGAGCGATCGGTTGTAGAGATCAAGATAGGTTGCAATCTCCTGCTGATACCTTCCCTTCGTTGAGGTATCGAACGGCCGTATCACGATGTTGGAGCGTTCAATCGCCGCCAGCACTGCCGGCTTGTACCGTTCCGTCACCGCCGCCAACAGCGACGCATCCATCTCATATGCGTACAAGTCCTG
>CAZLDF010000464.1:0-4798 GCA_964558095.1 uncultured Isosphaeraceae bacterium
GCACGACGAATTCCACTTCCCCGAACGCGCTGCGCGAGGCGACGGCGGCGTTTCTCGCCGAGGCCGAGCAAGTCCGCGCCGGCGGCGGGCCCAAAGGCGCCGAGCGCCAGCACCGCCACGGCCGGCTGACGGCGCGCGAACGCATCGACCGCCTCATCGACGCGGGCGGCGCGGGAGGCACGGGGGGGGCGGGGGGGGGATTCGAGTGCGGCCTCTTCGCCGCGTGGAACATGTATCAGCAATACGGCGGGGCGCCGGCGGCGGGCGTGGTGACGACGATCGCGCCGGTCGGCGGAAAACTGTGCATGATCGTCGCCAACGACGCCACCGTGAAGGCCGGCGCGTTCTTCCCCATGACCTGCAAGAAGATCATCCGCGCGCAGACCATCGCCGAGCGCGCGCGCCTGCCGCTGCTGTATCTCGTCGATTCCGCCGGCGTGTTCCTGCCGCTGCAGGAAGACGTGTTCCCGGACACTGACGACTTCGGCCGGATTTTCCGCAACAACGCCGTGATCAGCGCCAAGGGCATTCCGCAGATGGCGGCGATCATGGGCAACTGCGTCGCGGGGGGGGGCTACCTGCCCGTGCTGTGCGACACGCTCCTGATGACCGAGGGCTCGGGGCTGTACCTGGCGGGCCCGGCGCTTGTGAAGGCGGCGATTGGGCAGGACGCCGGCAGCGAAGAACTTGGCGGCGCGACGATGCACGCGGAAATCTCCGGCACGATCGACTTCCACGAGCCGGATGACGAAGCGTGCATCAAGCGGCTGCGCGCGCTGGTGCACGCGGACATGAAGACCCCCCCCATCGCCGATCCGCCGTTCGAACCCGTCGCGCCCCGTCGAAAGCCCGAAGAGGTCTATGACATTTTCGAGTCTCACGCCGCCCGGCAGTACGACATGGTCGAACTGCTCGCGTGCGTGGTCGATGATGAGAGCTTCAACGAGTATCGCGCCGACTTCGGCCGCTCGATCGTGTGCGCGTATGCGCGCGTCGGCGGCCGGCCGTGCGGCATCGTCGCCAATCAGCGCAAGCTCACGAAGGCGAAAGTGCCGGGCGGCAAGGCCGGGCCGAGCGAATCGATGAACATGCCCGCGGTGATCTACGTCGAGTCGGCGGACAAGGCGGCGCGGTTCATCATGGACTGCAATCAGAAGCGCATTCCAATTCTCTTCGTGCACGACACGACCGGCTTCATGGTCGGGCGCGACAGCGAGCAGGCGGGGATCATTCGCGCGGGGGCGAAGATGGTGAACGCCATGAGCAACAGCATCGTGCCGAAGATCGCGCTGATCGTCGGTTCGAGTTACGGCGCGGGCAATTATGCGATGTGCGGGCGCGCGTTCGACCCGCTGCTGACGCTGGCCTGGCCGGGCGCGAAGTGCGCGGTGATGGGCGCGGGCCAGGCGGCGGGAACACTGCTGCAGATTGATCTCGCAGCGCGTGAGCGCCGCGGCGAGCCGGTCGATGAGGCCACCCGCAAGCAACTGCTTGACGCCATCACCGCCAGTTACAACGAGCAGCAGGACATCCGCTACGGCGCAGCCCGCGGCTGGGTGGACCGCATCATCGAGCCGCATCGAACTCGCGATGAACTCATCGACGCGCTTCAGATCGCCTCGACGTTCGCGATCGAAGGCGAATTCAAGACCGGCGTGTTGCAGACGTAGGCACCGCGGTGAGACGGAGAGGCTCATGCCGATTCTTTCCGAGTTCTATGGCATTCGCGTTCGGATGTTCTACGCGGATCATGCGCCACCGCATTTTCACGCCATTTATGCGGAGCACGAACTGATCGTCGGCATTTCCCCAATCGCCGAGATCGCCGGTTCAGCTCCCGCGCGGGTGAGATCGATGGTCAGGGAATGGGCAGTCCTGCATCAGCAGGAGCTGCAGGAGAACTGGGATCGATGCCAGCGGGGCGACGCGCCCGGCCGCATCGCCCCCCTTGACTGACGCAGGGCTAACATTAACTGCGATGATGCGCCGGATCACACATCTGAGCTTGAAGCAGCCTTCGACTCTGGAACTCGACTACAGCGACGGCACGCGGGCCACCATCGACTTCAGCCCGCTGATTCGACGCGGTGGCGCGTGGAGTGCGCTGGCCGATCCACACGTTTTTGGACTCGCACGAATCGGCGATGACGGTCGCTCGATCACCTGGCCAAACGAGATCGATTTCTGCGCCGACGCGTTGTGGCTCATCGGTCAAGGCGAGCAGCGCTTGGCGGGTTGACCTTGACGCACGGCGCGGGCGTTCATGCCCGCCTTCGCCGCCCGCGAACCAGGCCGCCCAGCGCCAGCAGCGCCAAGCCGCCGGGCGCGGGCACTTCCAGGAACTGAATCACCAACTGCGGGCGCGCGCTCGGGTCGCCGTTCTCGTGCGTGTCGAACCGCTTGGCCGACTGAAACGTGACCTCGTTGCCCAGGAGCGCCCAGCCATAGTTGAGCGCCGGCGAGTCGAGCCAGCTCTGCACGTCGCCCACCATGTCCAGCGAGCTCCAACTGTAGAAGCCCACGTCGTTGATGAGCTGCGACGCCGACGCTGTTGCATCCAAGTCGCCGCCGGCCGTCGTCCACATGGTGGTGTTGTAGAACGCGTGCGACCATGTGGCGTCGCCCGCCTCGGCCGGAGCGCCCATGCCGCCGGGCGAACCCGCGTCCGAGCCGGCCTCGCCCCAGTCGCTGAACATCAGATGCAGCGAATGCGTCTGCTCATCATTGAAGAAGTTGGTGCGCGACATGGAGAGCGTCAGCGTGACGCCGGTGATCGTCGAGCCGGCGGGCACGTTGCCGGCGATGTCGAAGTGCATCAGCGACCGGCGGATGCCGGCGCCGCTCATGCCTGAATACATGTACACGCTGCCGCCGTTGCTCAGCGTGCCGTCTTCGGAATAGATGGTGTTGTCGCGGTCGGTCGTGACGGCGACCGAGCCGGCGATAGCGCCAAGCGCCGGGATCGCGGCCGCAGCCGCGGCGGCGAGCGCCATCAGCATGGTCTTTCGCATGAAAGTGCTCTCTTCCTTCGAATTCGGTGGACTCCACAGGCCGCCGGCAAACCGGTCCGTCGGCGGCCCGACCTGACAGCGCAAGTATGCCAGAGGGACGCCGGACCCGCAAGCACAATCCGAGAACTTTCGCTCGCCCGGCGAGACGGTCCCGCCGGGCTTGGTCGTGGGCCGGGTTGGCCGCGCAACCGGCACAGCTTCTCCAGATTCACACTGGGAGGGGCCGGGGGCCGCTGGAGCGACTATCGCCGCGCGGGTTCCGCCTGCGACCCGCCGGCCGGCTCGAGGAGAGCGCTACGCAGCGAAGCGCCGTCGCCGGCGACCGCCGGCGAACGGTGCCAAGCCTAGGAGCAGAGCGCCCGCCGGGGGCGCGGGCAGAAGGCGCAGCGTGGCCGTGCCGTCCCATGCGAACCCTCGCCGGCGGGGGAGCTTTCATCGACGCCGGCTGAGCACAGGCGATCCCAAATCGGCGTCCCGATCGGCCGGTCCGCGTTCGCAGCATCTACTTGCTTTGGAGCGTGCCGGTGCTCATCGTCATTGCAATCGCAATGCTCGTCGTCGCGCTCGATTCGCGCCCGCCTGACGCATCGGCGGCGGTCACGCCGCCACGTCTTCGCGATGCACCTTCGCGCGCATCCGTCCACCCATCCCAGCAGGACTACCCGGAACTCTGGCGCATGCTCGCCATGCCGGAAGAGGAACTCGCGCGGATCGATCCCGTCGTCGTCAATCTCGTCGTGTTGAGCTGCATTCCCGAATACTCGGACATCGACATCGCGCATTACGTTCGACAGGTCGATCAGTGGGCGGCCGACATCCGCCGCGGCCTCGATCACGCGCTCGCGACCGGCGCGCGAAGCGAACCCGCGTATCGACACGATCCCGATCTGTGGAAAGCCGGCGGCATGGCCGTCGCGATCGCGGGCCAGTCCATCGGCGTCACGTACACCGCCGAGCGACTTGATGAAACCGACCTCTCGCAGTTGTTCCTTCCCGGCCGGATCGACGCTCGCCGCGGCACGTGCTCGAACATGCCGGTGCTCTATCTGGCGATCGCGCATCGGCTGGGCTGGCCGCTCAGGGCGGTCGTCTCGCGCAATCACATGTGGACTCGCTGGGACGACGGCACGAAACGTTTCAATCTCGAAGCGACGACCGCGACGAGCGACGGCGAGTTCGGTTCATTCCTCAGCACGCCGGATGAAGAATACAAGCGCCAGCTCGCCACGCCGCGCATCGCGATCGAATCCGGCTCGGATTTCACCAGATTGACGGCGCGACAAACGCTGGGCGTGTATCTGCAAACGCGCGCCGGCTACTGGGCCGCGAAGAGCCAGTGGGACAACGCCGAGCATGACCTGCTGCTGGCGCGCCTGGGCTTTCCCGAGAACCGCGAAATCTGCCTGTTTCTCGCGGAGGCGATGGCGCATCGCGCGCGGACGATGTTCACATTTCAAGAGCGCACAGCGTACGCCCGAATCCTGGCGTCGCGCAGCGCCTTCCTCGTTCCGGATCCAAAGCCCATTCGTGATAAGGAGAAGCAACCATGAACGCGAGAACGATCGACCGACGCTTCGTCATTCGATTCCGCATCTTTGCGATGTTTCTTCTGGCGGCGCTGGCGCAGTGCATCCCGGCACAGCCCGCCGAAGCGCGGATTCTCAACTCGAACCTCGGGCGGTGGATGACGCGCGACCCGCTGGGGTTTGTGCAAGGGACAAATGCTTACGCATACGCCGGCGCGAGGCCGGTGGGTCAAAGCGATTCAACTGGACTCTACGCTTCAT
>CAZLDF010000465.1:0-3240 GCA_964558095.1 uncultured Isosphaeraceae bacterium
AGCGCCGTTGACCCATCGCCGCTGATCGAGCAGGGCGCCAGGTGTTTCGGTGGCGGTGTGGCCGTCGACGTGGACGATCGCGCAGAGCCCGTTGTAGCGGCCGAAGGGCAGTCCGTAGTCGCCCGAAAGTGAAACGATCGCGGTGGTGTCGGTTCCGGTAGTCACGGCGCTGCCGGCTCCGCCGCCCGCTCCTTGGCCGACGAGCCCGCCGCCTCCTGAGCGAACGTGCGTCCACTGTTCCTCCTCGCCGAGCCAGGGCGGCACGACGACGTGCTCGCCAAGCGCATAGTCATCGGGCTGGAACTTGTCCATCAAGTCGCGAGAAGCCGGACCTCGGGCCGCGGTGCAGAATGCGATAAAGGACGAGGGCTTGGAGACGTGCGCGACTTTGGTTGCAACAACAGCCAAACCGTGCGCCGCCTCATCGCGGGAATTGATGTAGGTCGGCCGCCCGAGGTCCATCTCCCACCACCCGCCGAGGTAAAACGCGTTGTATCCAAACCAAGGATGCTGCGCGATCTCCTCGGCCTCGGGCATTTGCGACATGCCAGCGAGCGGGACTTCGTCTTCGAGATAGCCGTGGATCGGCTCGTGGTTGTAATCCATGTAGCCCGCGAGGCGCCAAGTGTATGGACCGGCGATGTTCGGATTGCCCGGGCTGTAATTCGGCGCAGGAGAAATGATCGAGTGGTCGGGATACTCGTACTCGACCGACCACTTCTCCTGCACGCCGGTTGCGAGGTATCCCGGCAAGGCCGAGTTGTCGTTGGAGTTGGCGTACATGCTCCAGGCGAAGAATGTCTGGCGAATCAGGTTGACTTCGTTGCTCTTTTTGCTGGCCTTCTGCGCGCCGATCAAGGCGGGCAGGAGCAGCGCCAGCAGCAGGCCGATGATCGATATGACCACCAGCAATTCGACGACGGTGAACGCCGTGGATCGGTCCGCATGATGATGTCGCCAGTGCATTGAGGTGCTCCTTCACGTCTTCGCGCGATCGGGCTGCTGCGGCTGGATGGCGTCGCCACAAGGCGCTTCGGCCGGAAGCGGCCGCAGGTTGCCGGGATTCGCCGCCGCATCCCGAAAAGACATGGATCGACCGTCGCCCACGTTTGGGCCGCTTCATCCTATCCAGCCGGTGGGCGGCCGGGCAACGGGGCGGGCGGATCGGCGGTGTAGGGGGCTTCGCCTCGCAGTCGCCGGGCAATGTCGGCGAGGATTCGAGCGTCGTGGGCGCAGCGGGCGTGGGCGAGGTCGAAGGCCGGCGTCGCCACCCACCACGCTCCCCGGCCGGGCGGCGCCGCGTTCCGCACGCCCACCACCGAATCGCCCAGGCGCACATACGGAACGAGCTCGTACTGCGAATCCGGCAGGGCCTCATCGAGCTCGACGAGGAACGGCGAGCCGCCGTTCATCGCCGCGATCCGCCGATCGCCGAGGTTCACCCACGCGAGGTTCGCCCCGCGATGAGGCGTGCTGAGGGTGAACAGCCGAATCATGTTGAGCCGATGCCCGCCATCGGCGCGCGGGCCCGCGGCGTAGCGAGCGACAAGCCCGCCCATCGACACCGCCACGACGTCCACCGCCGCCGTCCACTTCGAATCCGCGCTCGGCAGCGCCTCGTTAACGGCATCAAGCACGCGTTCGCGGCATTCGTCGAAATCGCCCGCGCCGATGAACGACACCTCGATAAAGGTGGCCGATTCGTCCGCGACTTTGCGCAGTTCATCGGCGATGTGGTCGGTGGCGAGGCCCGGATCCCACAGCCCGGCAAGGATGACCACCGGCCGCGACAGCGGCGCCGGCTGCTTCTCCATCTCATCCAGCGCCGTGACGGCGTCGCGATACTTCAGCGCGAACGAAGGGTTCATCGGATTGTCGGCGGCGCAAGCAGTGAGTAGCGACGCCAAGCATCCGCATAACAGAGCGACAGGAAATGCCCCTCGCATCATTCGTGCTCGGAGATTCGTTTTCGCCATTCTTTGGAGCCTCGACTGTTGTGCACCACAGCGATCACAACAAGGCGTCCTGGTTCGCACGCGTAGAAGACGCCATAGGGAAACCGCCGCACGCCCGCGCGACGCACTGATTTCGCCACGATCGGAAACCGCTCCGGCGCCTGATGCAGCTTGCGAAGAGTCGCCTCCACTTCCGCCGCGAACACATCGGCCCATCCCGGCCGCCGGAGTTCGTACCACACGGCCGCATCGAGGATATCGGTGTGCGCGAGCTCACTGACAAACAACGATCGCTTCATGGATGCGACCGGTAGCTGGCGATGCGCGCTGCCAGCCGCTCCTTGACCTCCTCCCAACTGAACACGTCTGCGGGATTCGCCTGGTAATCGGCCAAGCGCTCCTCCAACAGTGCTCGCTGCGCTTCGGTGAGCGGCGCGCCGGCCTGATCCTCGTCGATGCTGTCCCAAATTTCCTCGATCAAGAGAATGCGCTCCTCGATCGACAACTCCCGGAACGGGAATTCCTTCCATTGGCTGATCATCGAACGACTCCTCGAAGAACCGATCAACGATAGGCGCCGCGTCTGCGCCGATCCCTGGACCGCACGCTTTGCGGCGGCTCAGAGCGCCGCCGCGAGGCCCAATTCTTTCGCTGCTTTCGCAAGCGGCCGGTCGAGCGTCCAAAGGGTGTGCCGACTTACGTAGGCGCTGGCAAGCAGATGTGCATCAACCCATCCCAGGCCGCGGCCCATCAATCGCTTTGATTCGATCAATTCCAGCACGACGTCGTGTTCTGCAACCACGCATTGCGGCAGGTCGTTCAGTGCGCCGAGGACTCGCGCTCGGTTCGGCAGGTTGCCGCAAGCCAGTTCGCCAACGACGAAGCGGTGCATGACGATCCGCCCTTGGGCGGTCGCCTCCGCCAGCGGGCGCACTCCACCCCGAAAGTGCTCAATCCAGAGCGACGTGTCAGCGAGGATCATCCTGCCCGTTTCCGCCGCTGCGAATGCTGCGCCGGCTCGCTGCGGCGTCGTCGTCCCCCTTGCGCATCGGGCATGGTGCCTCCGAGAGATACGAGGTACCGCGCCGCCTCCCGCTCGATCAGCGCCTGCAACCCCTCGTGAACCAATCGAGTTTTCTCGGCGATCCCCGTCATTTGCCGCGCCTTCGCCAGCAGTTCGTCATCAATGTTCAGCGTCGTCCGCATATGCATCATTGTGGCACACTGATGCATACGCGTCAACCCGAATTCCAAGCGAATATCTCTGTTCAGGACTGCCCGACCG
>CAZLDF010000466.1:0-2666 GCA_964558095.1 uncultured Isosphaeraceae bacterium
ACCCGAGGGCGAGCGCTGGCGGCGATGCACGCGCGAGCTGCTCGCGCCTCACGCGCCGTTCCAAGCGCATCGAGCGATGCACAGCGCGATCTGGGACTCGCGCGTCGAACGCGGCTGCCTCGCGCCGGCGTGGGTTCCCTCTCAGGCCGAAATCGATTCCACCAACCTCGCGAAGCTGATGCGGGCTCTCAAACTGGCGAGCTATGACGACCTTTTCGCGTGGTCGATCGAACATCGCGAAGCGTTCTGGGCGCAGATGCTGCGGACTCTGGGCATCGTGTTCGCTGCGCCGCCGCGGCGGGTGCTTGGAAACTCGCACGACGTCGAGAATCCGCGATGGCTGGACGGCGCCAGGCTGAACATCGCGCAAAGCTGTTTCTCACACGATGCGAAATCCACGGCGATCGTTCACGCGGGCGAATCCGGCGAGATCAGGACGATGTCGCTTGATGACTTGCGGCGGTTGTCGTACCGCGTCGCGAACGCGTTGCGCGACATGGGCATGACGCCGGGCGACGCGATCGCGGTGGACATGCTGATGACGGCGGAATCGGTGGCGATTTACCTGGGCATCGTGCTGGCGGGCTGCGCGGTGGTTTCGATCGCCGACAGCTTCGCCGCGGAGGAGATCGCGGCTCGATTGCGCATCGCCGGCGCGAAAGCGGTCTTCACGCAGGACTTCATCCATCGCGGCGGGAAGAGGTTGCCGCTGTATGAGAAGGTCGTCCAAGGGGGGGCGAGCCGCTGCATCGTGCTGCCGTCCGATGGCAGGCTCGAACTGGAGCTGCGACTCGAAGACGTCGCATGGAACGGTTTTCTGGGCGGCGATCATGCGTTCGAGCCGGTCATGGGTGAACCGGATCACGTGAGCAACGTGTTGTTTTCCTCGGGGACGACGGGCGATCCGAAGGCGATTCCGTGGACGCACGCGACGCCGATCAAGTGCGCCGCCGACGGCTGGCTGCACCACGACATCCGCCCGGGCGACGTCGTCGCCTGGCCGACGAACCTCGGCTGGATGATGGGGCCGTGGCTCATCTACGCCTCGCTCATCAACGGCGCGACGATCGCTCTCTACGAGAGCGCGCCCAACACGCGCGGCTTCTGTGAATTCGTCGAAGCCGCCAAAGTCACGATGCTCGGCGTCGTGCCCAGCCTCGTCAAGGCGTGGCGGGGCAACAACCTCACCGACGGGCTCGACTGGTCGTCCATCCGCTGCTTCAGCTCCACCGGCGAGTGCTCCAATCCCGATGACATGTTCTGGCTGATGTCGCGAGGGGGGGGCAGGGGAACGGGGGAAGTGGGGGGGTACAAACCCGTCATCGAATACTGCGGCGGGACGGAAATCGGCGGCGGATACATCACCTCCACCTGCGTTCAGCCCAACACGCCGTCCACGTTCACCACGCCCGCGCTCGGGCTCGACGTCGTCATCCTCGATGAGCGCGGCCAGGAAGCCGAAGAAGGCGAGCTGTTCATCATTGGGCCATCCATCGGACTCTCAACGAAACTGCTCAATCGCGATCATCACGAGGTGTATTACGAAGGCGCTGCGAACGGCCCGCGGGGCGAAACACTGCGCCGCCACGGCGACGAGATGCGGCGGCTGCCCAACGGCCTCTTCCAGGCGATGGGGCGCGCCGACGACACGATGAACCTCGGCGGAATCAAGATCAGCTCCGCCGAAATCGAGCGCGTGCTCAACGAGGTGACCGGCGTGCGGGAGACGGCCGCCATCGCTGTGCCTCCGCCGGGCGGCGGGCCCGACCGGTTGGTGGTGTACGCCGTCGCCGCGGAGGGCGAGACGGTCGAGGAGGCTTCGCTGCACCGGGACATGCAGAAGGCGATCAGTGCGCGGCTGAATCCACTCTTTCGCATCGAGCAGGTGAGCATCGTCCCCAGCCTCCCTCGAACGGCCTCCAACAAGGTGATGCGGCGGGTCTTGCGCCAGCAAGCGCGGCTGGAGCCAAGCCCAAGCCGAACATGACCTCGCCCATCGCTCGGGCTGCATGCGGTTCCCGCGAATGGGCGGGGCTTCGCAGCCCGGTTCGCGAGGGCGACTCTCAATTGATGCGGCAAATGGTCCGATAGCTCCATCGGCGGGCGGCAGTCCGCCGGAGGTTTGCCATGCCCATGCTCATCCGCGACATCATGACGCGCCACGTCGCTGCCGTGCACATGGACGAGACGCTGCGCAACATTCGCGAAGCCTTCGAGGAATCGAAATTTCACCACCTCGTCGTCACCGACAAGGGGCGCATCGTCGGCGTGATTTCCGATCGCGACCTGCTGAAGAACGTCAGCCCGTTCGTGGGCAACACGTGGATGGAGCGGCCGCAGGACCGCAACACGCTGACGAAGAAGGCGCATCAGGTGATGCACCGCCACCCCGTGACGGTTCGCGAGGACACGACGCTGTTCGACGCCGCCGACCTGCTGCTGCGCGAAAACGTGACGTGCCTGCCGGTGGTGAACGAGGATCACCACGTGATCGGCATCGTGACATGGCGCGACCTCTTGCCGCACTGCTTCACGTGCGAGGCCGCGGAGCGCCCAAGCCGGCGTGAAGCGGCGTGAAACTTCTCCCCGGCCCGCAGGGCCGACGCACGTTGCCAGTGGCGCGGCGAGCGCGAGCGAGCAAGCCATTGGAAAGCAGTCTCCTTCTC
>CAZLDF010000467.1:0-2744 GCA_964558095.1 uncultured Isosphaeraceae bacterium
TCCGCGTGCCGATTGCGCGGTTGGTCGCCGCGCAAGCTGCGATTCGCGATGGGGAAGAGAAGAAGTGAAGCGCCGCCTCCTGTCCCCCTCTCCCCGTGGGAGAGGGGTTAGGGGTGAGGGCGAATTGTGCAATTGCGCAATTCGCCGGATTGGACAACACGCCTGGTTCATGCCGCCTGATCTGCGGGACGTCGCGCTTCATCCAGTGAGTTGAATGAATGTCGCTGACAGCGAACGAGCTAGCCGCAAAGATTCACGCGCGCGTGCAGGGCGACGGCTCGCGCAGCATCTCGCGCTTCGCGCCGATCGAAGAAGCCGATGAACACGCCGTCTGCTTCCTCGATCATCGCCGCTATAGCAAGTGGCTGAAAAAAACCGGCGCCGGCGCGGTGATCGTCTCCAGCGACGCCGCGGAAAAGAGCGAACATCCCTGCCTGCTCGTGAGCGATCATCCGCGCGTCTCCATGCAGGAGGCCATCCTCCTGCTCCACGGCGAGCGCATCCACCCCTTCGCCGGCGTCTCCAAACACGCGATCATCAGCAGCGAGGCGACGCTGGGCAAGGACTGCTCCGTCCACGCCTTCACCGTCATCGAGCGCGGCGCGAAACTTGGCGACCGCTGCGTCATCTACCCGCACTGTTACATCGGCGAGAACGCAACCATCGGCGACGACTGCATCCTGTTTCCATCAGTGTGCGTCTATGACGAGTGCGTCCTCCGCGATCGCGTCGTGCTCCACGCCGGCACCGTCATCGGACAGGACGGCTTCGGTTACGCCTCCGACCATCGCGGCCACCACAAAATCCGCCACCTCTCCAACGCCATCATCGAAGACGATGTCGAACTCGGCGCGCTCTGCGCCATCGACCGCGGCGCGCTCAAGCCCACCCGTGTCGGAGCCGGCACCAAGATGTCCAATCAGGTCGCGATCGGCCACGGCACGGAAGTCGGCAAGCACAACCTTATCGTCGCGCAGTGCGGCATTGCGGGCTCGGCCGTCACGGGCGACTTCGTTGTCCTCGGCGGGCAGGTCGGCGTCGTCGGCCACGTCAAAATCGGCGACCGCTCGCAAATCGCAGCGAAGTCCGGCGTCGTCACCAGCGTCCCCCCCGACAGCAAGTACGCCTGGTTCACCGCGATTCCATACGACGAAGCGGTCCGCGTCGGCTGGGAAGTGATCCACCTGCCCGACCTCGTGGATGCGTTCAATTCGCTGAAGAAAAAAGTGGAGACGTTGGAAGCGGAGCGCGGGCAGTGATCACGGATTCGGTCAGTTTCGTCTCCGACGGCGTTTGCCACGCGCGCGGCCGTTCGAAATCGTTTCCACTGCAGCGATGTGAAGGTACGAAACGAAAGTTGATCGCTCCGAATCCGGGAGCGCGAGGAAGAGTTTCGACTTCATGATCGCGACCATGTGAGGGTTGCGCACTTCGTACGATTCGCCGCTGCTGAGGCAAATCCGAAACGGCTCGAACGGCTCGCGCTCCAGCATCTGCACGATCGAGTCGGCGGCCATAACCCAATTGTAGCGGTCGCCCCTCCGTCGTTCTGCGGCTCCGCCCGCCGCAGACGGGAATGCACCGAGCTGTCCGTGTGTCCATAGGAACGACCCCGCCCAGGGTCATAGTATTTGTTGCGCCTTCGAGGCGTTGAGGTGAACCATGCGGAAAGCGTGTCTCATCGTTCTGACGTGTTGCTTCACGCTGCTGCTCTCCGGATGCCACAAGGGCTACTACTCCGCAAGCTACTACTACGGCTCGGGCTCCAAGCCCCATTGCGGTTCGTACTCAAGCTACCACGGCCACGGGTACAAGAGCTACGGCTACGGCGGCGGATACCACCACGAACATCACGGCGGCTACCACGGCGGCGGGCGGCACTGCCGCTAAAGAGCCGACCCCCCCGCCGCAGCGAACAGCTCGCGAGATCCACCGCGCTGCGAAGCTCACTGCATCGCGGGCTGTTCGTCCTGCATTTGCACCACGACGTCCTGCACGCGCCAATCGACCGCATAGATGCGGTCCTGCGCTTCGCGCGTGCGCGCGATGAGCTGCTGGTGATCGACAGGCTGGATGAACGCTTCGCCGAAGAAGACCTGGCCGCTTTCGATACCGAACGGTAAAGAGCCTCACTCCGTGACGCGGTCTCACATCCGTCTCGCCGGAGTGCTCGCGACGCGCTCGGGCTGCTCATGGCGCGCAAGGTTCCTGTTCGCCGGCCCGTTGATCACTTCGCCATACTTGTCGAAGCGCGAGCCGTGACAAGGGCAATCCCATGTCTTTTCCGCGTCGTTCCATCGCACGATGCCGGCCAGGTGCGGGCAAACCGCCGAGCACTCGTGCAGCGCGCCCACGGCGTCGCGATAGACGGCGAGCTTCGTCACGCCGCGGCGGATGACGGCGCCGCTGTCGGGCGCGATCTCATCCATCGACGCGATTTCGCCGGGCGTCATCCAGTCGGCATACTGGCTCGCCGTGTTGATCGCTTCGCGCGCGAAGCGTCCGATGGCGCCGGGCGTCTTGCGCGACGGCTCGTAGAGTTCGGCCCAGGGATTCGGTCGGCGGAGAACTAGGTCGGTGATCAGCATGCCCGCGATCACGCCATGCGTGATGCCCATGCCCGAGTCGCCGGTGACGATGTACACGTTCTCGCGATCCAGCGGATTGCGTCCGATGAAGGCGAGCCCGTCGATGGTCTCCATGACCTGGCCAGCCCAGGTGAACTCGACCTGCTCGATGGAAGG
>CAZLDF010000468.1:0-2920 GCA_964558095.1 uncultured Isosphaeraceae bacterium
GGGGCGGGGGGGGCGCTATGAAATTGTCAAAGAGCAGCGGAAGTGAAAGGGCCCGAACATCCAAACCTCCAAAACGTCCAAATGAGAGGCTTCCGGCCTCCAGGCCCAAGACGCAATACCCATGAATGATTCACTCGGATGCGGGCCGGTCCATCGCGCTGTCGTGCGAGCGTCACGTTTGTGCGCGCTTCGCGGCGTCAAGACAGAGACGAGCCCTCGGCGCAAGCGGACAAAGCGTGGGTTTTCCCCACGCAACGATTGATTCACACGAGCTGCGCCGAATCCCGCGCTCGCGCGCGAGAATTGGGAACTGTCCTTCCGGCGGCAGCGTCTCAACGACCGTCAACGGACGATCTTCGCAGACCGTTTCACTGCTGCCCCGCACTCGGTGCAGAAATCGCTGGTGCCGACCGGATACGCACATTTCCGGCACAGGCCGCGCCTGATGCGTCTGCGCCGCTGCAGCGCGAACGGCGCGGTGAAAAGCAGCCAGAGACTCCCCGCATAGAACACCGTGTTGATCGCGAAGCCGGGCCAGATGGGTGAATACGGGACCAATCGAAGTTTGTTTCGTTCAGAGAGTTCCCATCCGCCGTACGTCATGTAATCTTCATCCCGCTCAGTCCGTCGTGGATTCTTGTCCCATGCTCGCCAAGCGCTCATCGAGTATCGAGGCCAGCCGTGGGCAGTACCCCATTCGCCCGTACCAAAGGGCCCAAATCGATCGTGCCATTCTTCCCACCACGGACTTTTCGGATGACACGGAAGTCTCTCAATGTCCACGGCATCGCTCAACCGATGGCAGCAACGAACCTCTTCGCTCCCAAACCGCCGATCGACAAAAACAAAAGACCACTCTCCGGTCGAGGCCGCTTCGACGTTTGGCCAATCGGCGTCGAGATCATTGGAGAACGCACATCCCCACGCCACCGCGACGTTGACGATCGCGCCCAGGATTAGGAACACGAAGATGCGCAACGCCCAGCGTCTCACGATGCACACGCTCCTCTCAAGCCAGCAGGCCCGCTGGCTACCTTCGCGGGGGGGTCGGCTCATACCGCATCGCCACCGCCCCCGAGCCGAACTCCAGCCGGCTTACGAGCTTCAAGTCTATATGCTTCGATAGCCCCGCGAACAACGTCGGCCCGTGAGCCGCGAGGTGGCGCGGGAACTGGCCGAGGCGGCGCCCCCCGTGTCATCGCCCATCGATTCGAGTTTCGCCAGCGCTTCCTTGAGGTTCAGGGTGGCGATTGTACGGTAGCATGGGCGTCAATCCATGAGCACAATGGCAAGCGCAATCAAGGAGTTCGTTCAAGCGAGCGGCGGCCGTGTCACCGGAAACGACATCCGTCGAGCGCTCAACCAGAAGTACCCGGGCAAGTGGGAGGACACCACTTTCACCGCACACTTCTACGCATGTGCGGTGAATCAGCCAAAGGCGTACATCCATCATCGCTCAACAGAGAAGTTTCTCTACCGGAACGACGATGGCACGTTCGAAATGTATTCCGAGGATCGGCATGGCCCCAATCGTTGGAGGCCGGGGGCTGACGATGATGGCGGCGGTTCGCCATCGGAGATTGAGGAACTCGTCGAAACCTCGATCTCTCTGGAACGTGACATCGAAGATCACCTGATTGGCAACCTCGGCTCGATTGAGCCCGGTCTTCGGTTCGTGGAGAGACAGGTCAGCACAGATGTCGGGCGGCTGGATATTCTCGCCGAATCAGCGGACGGAACGCGCGTCATCATCGAGGTCAAAGTAGGCGAAGCGAAAGACTCAGCAATCGGGCAAGTCGCGCGATACCTGGGATGGTTTGCGGCCATCGACAAGCGGCCTGTGCGCGGCATCCTGATCGCATCCGACTTTCCGGAAGGCGTCCGATTCGCTGCAACGGCAATCAATAACCTCACGCTGCTCAAGTACCAAGTGCGATTCTCGTTTGAGCGAGTCGAGTTGTCGCCTACGCCGCGTTGAGCAAGTGTGGGGTTGCACCGTCGCCGCTTCCAGCATTTCCCTGCTACCATCCACCACACGCAACGTGAACATCAGACTCGATCAGAAAAAAGGAAAATCATGAAGCATCGTCATTCACTCATTGCTGCCGCTTCGCTGGCTGTGCTCATCGCCGCCGCTGTCGCTGCCATGCCTGCCGATGATCAGCAGAATCCAAAGCTGCAAGATCCAGCCCCAGCCGCGCAAGACATGCCGCCCATGCCGCCCGCGCCCGGCGAGCACCACAAGTGGCTGGAGCAACTCATCGGCACATGGACTTTCGAATCCGAGATGGGCGGCCCCGACATGCCTCCCATGAAGGCCACCGGCACCGACACCGTGCGCTCGCTCCACGGCCGTTGGGTCGTCTGCGAACTGCAAAGCGAAATGCCCGGCATGGGCGCCATGAGCGCGGTCCTCTCGCTCGGCTACAACTCCGAAACCGGCAAATACCAGGGCACGTGGATCGATTCGGTTCACGATCACATGTGGGTCTACGTCGGCACGCTTGATCCCACCAAAAAGATTCTCACGCTCGAAACTGAAGGCCCCAACATGATGGACCCCACCAAGGGCCTCACCAAATACCGCGATGTGATCGAGATCAAAAGCCCGGACCATCGCACGCTCACATCCTCGGCAAACGTCGATGGCAAATGGGTGCAGTTCGTGACCGCGAATTACCGCAAGACGAAGTGAGTGCGATCGCCGCTCCCCCAACGACGGTACCGCACGACCTCCGGTAGTTTCCAATCGCAGCAGTAGAATGCGGTGATGCCCGCTACCCCTGAGGACAAACTCAGCAAGCAACTATCAGGCATCGCCGGCGAATACTTCGTCGCTGCCGAACTTTCGCGCAAAGGCTTCATCGCCGCCGTGACTTTGCGCAACACGCGCGGTGCGGACATCCTCGTATCACGACCC
>CAZLDF010000469.1:0-4784 GCA_964558095.1 uncultured Isosphaeraceae bacterium
GATGAGCCCACCGGCAACCTTGATACCACCACCAGCCGCGACATCATGACGCTTTTCGAGCAACTTCATTCCGAGGGGCAGACCATTATCGTCGTCACGCACGAAAATGACATTGCCGCGTATTGTCACCGCATCATTCGCCTGTCGGATGGGTTGATCGCATCTGACGAACGCACACGAGAGCACGCCACAACCACAGGAAGGTCTGCAGTCGCCGCGATTGCCGGCGCGTAACCAGTCTCATGCTCAATCCGCTCTTCTACATTCAGGCGATTGCCCTCGCGTTGAGCCAGATCTGGGTCAACAAGACGCGATCGTTCCTGACGGCATTGGGCATCATCATCGGCGTGGCGTCGGTGAGCGCGGTGATCGCGGCGCTCTCCGGCCTCAAGGCGAAGGTGCTCACCGAGTTCGAGCGCATCGGCGCCAGCAAAATGTTCATCGTGCACGACTTCCCCCCCGGCGCGCCGCGCAACGAATACACCTGGCAGGAAGTCCGCCTCAAGCCCGAAGAGCTGACGGCGATCAGCGAGCAGTGCCCGGCGATCAAGAAAGTCTCGCCCATGACATTCCTCGGCGGGGCCGTGCAGGCCGGCAGCCTGACGCTCGGCAGCGTCAACACCACCGGCATCTGGCCCGCGTGGCATGACATCGAGGACCGCCACATCATCAACGGCCGGCCATTCACCCAGCATGACATCGATCACGCCCGCCAGGTCTGTCTCATCAACGACAAGGCCATCGAGGAACTCAAGCTCAATTCCGATCCCGTCAACTCGCACATCCTCTTCAACAATCGCCGCTTCCTCATCGTCGGCGTGGTCGAGAACAAAAAGGAAAGCATGTTCGGCGGAGGATTCGGGCCATCAGGGACCGAAGCGGAGCTTCTTCTGCCGTTCTCGACGGCCGCGAAGCTCCAGTCGCCGGATTTCTTCTTCATGATCATGGCGCAGATCACCTCGCCCGAAGCCGCGGAGGAGGCCAAGGCGCAGGTGCGGTTCCTGCTTCGGCGGATGCGCGATCTCAAACCCGACGAGCCGGACACGTTCGAGGCCCAGCCGCTCGATGAATTCATCAACCAGTTCAAGGCGATGGCGGCGGGAATCACCGCGATTGCAGGCGGCATCGTCGCGATCTCCTTGCTCGTCGGCGGCATCGGCATCATGAACATCATGCTGGTCGCCGTCTCGGAGCGCACGCGCGAAATCGGGCTGCGCAAGGCCGTCGGCGCCACGCCCGGCGCCATCCTCATGCAGTTTCTCCTGGAAGCCGTGACGCTCAGCCTGCTGGGCGGGATGATCGGCCTGGGCTTGGGCGAAGCGTTCGCCTTCGGCCTGACGATGATCCCCGACGCGGGACTCGAAGAAGCGGAAGTGCCGCTCTGGGCCGTGGCCCTCGCGTTCATCTTCAGCGCCAGCGTCGGCGTGATCTTCGGCATGTTTCCCGCGATCAAGGCGGCGCGCCTCGACCCGATCGACGCGCTGCGCCATGAATGATTCACACACTCGTGCGCCTCGCTTCCGTGCGATGGCGCCGAGGCCTCTGGGCTTGAAGGCACCGAGGCGTTTCGCGAGCGGGCTCGCCCCGCTGAGGTGCGACGTAGGCAGGGTGAAGCGACGATACTTCCAATCGCTGCGACAGGGACGAGGCATGCAACAGGATTCTCGGTCATTCGACAGGTCGCGATGCGCGCAGATGGCGGCGACGTGGGCAATCGGCGTTCTCGTGCTCGTGCTCGCCCTCGCCGGCTGCAACGGCCCGCTCAGCGATGAGTATTACAGCCGCACGAACGTCGATCCGCAGCGAATGCGCGAGATCGACGCGATGGAGCTCGCGCGGCAATCCGACTCGCCGCCGGTCAACGTCGAGGACCTCGCGCATGACATCGACGACATCGAAGTGCAGCGTCCGTCGGCGCCCGCCTCGGCGGAACTGTCGCTCGCGGACGTCCGTTCCGCGACGCTGGTGAACAACCTCGACCTGCAGGTGCAGCTTGTCAATCCTTCCATCGCGCAGGCGGTCGTCGATGCTGAGGAGGCGAAGTTCGACTCGACCTTTCGCGCTTCCTACCGGCATTCCTCGTTCGACAGCCCGACATCGCTCGCCACCGAATCCTCCCTGGCGGACATCGACGACTTCTCCTTCGGCCTGGATGTGCCGCTGCGCACCGGCGGGCTGGTTTCCATCGACTTTCCATTCAGCCGCTCGGAAACCAACAACATCTTCTCCACGCTGAACCCGGCATACTCGTCGGACCTGGGCGTGCGCATCAGTCAGAACCTGCTGCGCGATTTCGGGCCGCGGGTGCAGACGCATTCCATCCGGGTGGCGAAGTACGAACAGCAGGCGACGGACGCGCGAACGAAGCTCGAAGCGATTCGCATTCTCGCCAACGCCGACCGAGCATACTGGCTGGTGTATGCGACGCAGCGCGAGCTGGAAGTGCGCTACCAGCAGTATGAGCTGGCCCGCGAACAGCTCGAAGCGGCGCGGCGAAAGGTCACCGCCGGCGAAGTCGCGGAAATCGAAGTGACCCGCGCCGAATCCGGCCTGGCTTCGCGCCTCGAAGCCATCATCATCGCCCGCACCGCCGTCAGGCAGGCCGAGCGCGACCTCAAGCGCATCATGCAGCGCGATGACCTTCCGATTGGCGGCGAGACCGCGCTGGTGCTCGGGACCGACCCCGCGCCCGTCGGGCTCGACATCGACGCGCACCGGCTCTCCGACTTCGCCGTCGCCAATCGCATGGAGATGCTCGAACTTGAGTTGCAACTCGCCGCGGATTACAGCACGATCGACTTTCAGCGCAATCAGGCGCTTCCGTTGCTGCTGGTCGATTACTCCTACAACCTCAACGGCCTGGGTTCGACGCTCGACGATTCGCTGAGCCAGCTTTCCGACGCCTCGTTTCGCGACTGGTCCGTCGGTCTGCGCGCGGAAATCCCAATCGGCAATGAAGCGGCCGAGGCGCGCGTGCACCAGGCGATACTCCAGCGCCTCCAGCGGCTGGCCACGCGCGACCTCCGCGAGCAGGCCATCCGGCAGGAAGTCTTCGACGCGGTCGATCGGCTCGAGCAGAACTGGCGGCGAATTCTCGCCGCCCGGCTGGCGACGATCCTGGCGCAGCGCACCTACGAAGCCGAGAAGCGCCAGTTCGGGCAGGACCTTCGCACCAGCACGGACGTGCTCGACGCCGCGACGCAGCTTGCCGACGCCCAGTCCAGCGAAATCCGCGCGCTCGCCGACTACCAGATCACGCAGGTCGATATCGCCTTCGCCACCGGCACGCTCCTCGGCTCGCAGCGCGTGCAGTGGGACGCGATCGACGAGCAAAGCAGCCCGTATGCCGGGCAATCCGAAGAGTGATGGCTGTTCGAGCGCTCGGCCGCGCCATTCATCGCGTGGCTTGCAGTTGCATCAGCATTCTCAGGCCATCCCGGACTTCTTGTTCTGTACCTCTTCCAAGTACTTGCATCTTACCGCTGGTCCAAATGCGGGGCTCCACTCCTCCCAAGCTACGTACAACAGCCCGGATCGCCCTCTCTTCCAAGGGGAAGGGACTCAGCAGGACCATTGTTACGCGGTTCTCCTGATGCAAAGTAGCGTACGCTGGCAAGCGCAGCCCGGCAGTAAATATGGCTTCCACCGCCTCATCAAACATGAATTCCGGATTAGCTGCACTATCCAATCCAATAAGGTAAAAGCTAATCTCGTGAGGATCGCCGGAAGCCAAGAAGCGCACGTGGTCCAACACCTCTTCAACCATCTCGTCGGTTGGCCGCGGTGAGAAGGATGGCGGATCGTCGCTGAGAGTTGTCAGTTCGGTCTCAAGGTCCGACCACCAAGCGTCAAACGAATCACTCAGCCGCCCATCATCAAGTGGACCCGGTTTGACACCTTGGTTGAGGGTTCGCATCATCCGGAAGACATCCTCGCGGTCCGTCTCCGTTGCCTGGAACAGGCTGAGCGGAGGCCGCACGCCAGATTTCTTAAGACCCAATAGAAGCGTGCAAACTCTCGATCTTTCAACATCTCTAGAGAGCATGCCTGCCTCGAACGCCAGCCAGGGTTTAGCAACATTCTCTGGGGTCAGACACAACACCCCCGCCTCGGCGGCCAGCAAGGAGTCTTGCAAGCCTGATGGCCACATCACACCTTTCTCAATATCGTTGGTGGAAATCCACGGCTCAAGAGTTTGGATGACCTTTGGAAGCCACTTTTGTAAGAACAAGGCAAGGCGATGGCTCCGTTGCCCGCTCCAACCGAGAAACACTCGCATCAGTTAACTCCTCGAACTCCGCCCATAATAACATTCCTGATTGTAGCGGGTGAATCCAAGTCCGACGCTTTGGGCGCGACCCGATAGGTTGGGCGTCGATTGCCGAATCGCGTCGGGTCGCGCGAAGACGTGGATTCACCCTACGAACTAAGTCAGTTGCTTGGCGTTGCCTTCTCCGCCGACGTCGCATGTCCCAAAAAGCGATCTGAGAATCCGTCCATGACCTGTACCTGTGGCAGCGCCGGAGACGCGTTGACGGGTCCCTCTTCGAGAAAGCGGCCGGCTCCCTCCAGCATCGGTGAGGCATTCTGCCCACCAATGATCACGACAGCACTGGCGAGGACGAGCTTCGCAAGAGAAACTGCCGTTGTCTGAATGTTCCTGGTCGCCTCGTCAGTGCCCTTAAGAAGGACATTCACTTCGGCCCATACGCCGAACACGACATCAAGACTCGACATTCTGCCTTGGAGGTCCTTCTCAAGTTGCGCGACCCTTCTAAGCAGTC
>CAZLDF010000470.1:0-5441 GCA_964558095.1 uncultured Isosphaeraceae bacterium
CCGCCTTGCGCGACGGGCGGGAGTTGTATGCCGCCTGATCGCGGAGCGCCGGATGATCCGCGAGAGTGGCTCCGGCGCGCTCGGAGCGACCTGGCGCTTGCCGCTGCGCGATCGGAGCATGTTTACCTGGAAGACCTCTGCTTTCACGCGCAGCAATGCGCGGAGAAGGCGATCAAATCGTTGTTGATGGCGGAACGCATCCAGTTCCCCTTCATTCACGACGTCGGTCGCCTGTTGAGTATTCTGGAGGAACACGCGCATCGCGTGCCAGAAGAAGTCTGGGAGGCCGATCAACTGACGCGTTTCGCCGTGGTAACGCGCTACCCGGGGATGGTGGAAAGCGTCAGCGAATCGCTCTACCTCGACACGCTGCGGATTGCTGAGGGCGTGCTGCGATGGGCAACGCAGCACCTTGATCAGATGTGCTGATCGCACACGTCCGCCCGGCAGCTCGACATCAACCGCACCACGCTCTACAAAAAGATCAAGCAGTACGACCTTGAGCAGTACGGCGAGGCGGGGTGATCACCGCGCCAGCGCGACCTTCTGTGGCTGCCTCGCCTCGTGCGGCTGGGGCTTGTCCGGCGGAATGCCCAGGTACTGCAGCGTTTCGTCGATGATGTCGCGCACCACCGGCCCCGCGATCGCGCCGCCCCAGTGGTTGATGCTGCGATCGGGATCGTCGATCACGCACAGCACGACGATCTGCGGGTCGTCGAAGGGCGCGCCGGCGATGAAGCTCGAAACATACCGGTCCTCGTGATATCCGCCGCCGTCCTTCTTCGGAAGCTGCGCGGTCCCCGACTTGCCGAACACTTCGTAGAGGTCCGATTGCGCTTTCCGCCCCGTGCCCTCGACCATGACGTCGCGCATCGCGTCGCGGACCGCATGCGCCATCTCGGTCGAGAGCACGCGATGGACCATGCGGTATTCCTGCTTCCACGCCCGGACGGCGGTGATGCGCAGCGTCGGCAGCGTGCCGTCGCGCGCGAACGCGCAGAACGCCCGCGCCATCTGCAGCGGCGTCACGGCGATCTCGTGCCCCATGCACACCGACGTCTGCGTGTAGTGCGACCACTGCCCCGGCGTGGTGACCAGCCCGGGGCTTTCGCCCGCGATGCCGCAGTAGGTCCGATGCCCGAAGCCGAAGCGCGCGATCGCTTCCTGCATCTCGCGGTGACTCATGCGCTCGGCGATCATCGCCATGCCGCTGTTCATCGACTTCACCAGCACCGTCTTCCACGTGCTCGGGCCGTAGTAATGCGAATCGCGGATCAACCGCCCGCGGCTGGTGCGCCAGCCTGTGTGCTGCGGGCAGGGCAGCACTTCATCGGACGTCGCCTTGCCCGCTTCCGTGGCGACCGACCAGATGAACGGCTTGAACGTCGAGCCGGGTTCATACGGATCGCTCACGCAGCGATTGCGCCCCAGCGACGGATGCAGCTCGCGATTGGGGTCTTCGGCGACCTCGTCCCAGCCCTTCCGCTCGTGCAGCACGTCCGTCATGGCGAGAATTTCGCCGCTCTTGCAATCGACGATGAGCATGCGGCCCCCCCCTGCGTTGAACTGCGTGACGGCGTCGCGCAGGCGCGTCTCCGCCATCTCCTGGATCACCAGGTCGATGCTCAGGTGAATATCCGCGCCGTCCACCGCGGGGTCGTACCCACCTGGTTCGATCCACAGCGCCCGTCGATCGACGTCGCGCAGGTACGTCAGGCGCCCGTTCGCCGGCTGCAGCGCATCGTCGAACGCGTGCTCGACGCCGCCCTGGCCCCTGTGCTCGAACCCGACCTTGCCGATGAGGTTCGCAGCGATCGCACCCTGCGGATAGTGGCGCACCAGCCGCGGCTCGAGGCCAACGCCCCGCAGCTTCGCGCTTTGCACTGCTTCCACCTGCCAGTCTTCGAGCTCGTGGCTGGCGACGACGTATCGACTGTCCGCACGCTTGCTCAGCTCGCGATCGATTCGCACCGGATCGTCTTCAAGCAGCGCCGCGACATCGACCGCGACGGTCGTCGCGTCGTCAACCTCCTGCGGATCGATGAACAAGCGATACCCCACGCTGTCGGTGGCGATGACGCGGCCGAAGCGATCAATGACGTTGCCGCGGCGCGCGATCTCCGGCCGCTGCGAGAACGTCGAGCCTGAGGAATGCGCCAGCAGCGCGCTCGGCGCGAGCTTGAGTTGCACCACCCGCCCGACGACCAGCAGCATCACCGCCGCGATCGCGATCGCATAGGCGCGCGCCCAGAACGCGATGTGGTGCGATTGTGCCTGCTGCAGATCAGTCGGTGGATGCATGGGAAGTCGATGCGTCACAAGCCGCGGAGCGCGAGTTGAAGAGTCCAAAGGTCCAAGAATCCAAATTTCAAAATGTCAAAATGTCAGCAATCACCAAATCACCAAATCACCAACCCCACCCGGACCTTCGCGGACTCAGGTCCGGCGTGTTAGTTTCATCACCCACTCACCCTCTCATCCCCCCCCTCCGTGTCTCCGTGCCTCCGTGGTCATTTCAATGCGTCGCGGTCAACTGAACTCGCTCCTCCGGCTTCGGTTCGACGACGCGCGTCGGGATCGGCGACCACTCCGCCTCCAGCGATTCGATCGCCTGCCTCACCTGCGTCGGCTGCACGCGCTGCGCGATCTCCGTCTGGAGCTTCCACAGCGTCCGCTCGTGATCGAGCAGCCGCTGGTGCAACAGCGAAATCTCGTGCGCGGTGTCGATGCGGTGCTGGCGATTGACCAGCAGCGCCATCGCGATGGCGCCGACGCAAAGGATGATGAGCAGCAGCTTGCCGAACATACGGGTCCGTTCAACGCGAGGGGATGCGCAGCTTCGTGCCGACGACCAGGCGATCGGGGTCGTCGATCACGTCTTCGTTGTACTTGTAGAGCACGTGCCACTTGCGCCCGCTACCCATGGTCTTGCGCGCGATGTCGGAGAGGATGTCGCCGTCGCGCACGACGTAGGTCTTGTCGCTTTCAGCGCGCCGCCCCGGCGGCTGCGCCGTCGCGGCGCGCGCGTTTGGCGCCGCCGCCGTCAATGCCGGCGCACGCACGATCGCTGGCGAACCGCCTCCCAGCATCTCCGCGTGCGGGATGCGGAGTCTTTGACCTTCGCGCACCTTGTCGGGGCTCTCAAGTTGGTTGTAGGACGCGAGGTTCTTCACCAGGGACGCGTCGCCGAAGTACGTCCGGCAGATCGCGGTTAACGACTCGCCGCGATTCACGAGGTGGATGGTCTCGCTCGAAGGCGTGGAGGTGATCACGCCGGCGGAAAGGTCCACGAGCGGCACGTCGCCCTGCAAGTCGGGCATCTGCGCGCGGGAGACCTCGCCGCGAGGCACCGGCGACAGCGTCTCCTCGCCGCCGCGCGACATGCCGGCGGCGGACGAGGCGTCCATCGTCGCGGGCACCACCGCCGGGCGGTGCACCTCCAGCAATCGCGCATCCTCATCGCGGATTCGATTCAGCGGATCGTCCGTCGGCCGCAGGTTCGCCGCGAGCTGCGACCGCGCCACGGAGAAATGGTCGGATATCAGGATGCCCACAAAGAGCAGCAGGCCGAACCCGATCACCAATGCCAGTTTGTTTTCGCGCGTCATGTGTCCTCAGCGTCCATGCCGGGGGTGCGAATGAATGATCCTGTTCCGCGAAGCGCTCTCACTCAACCGGCTGAGCATCGTCGATCCGTGACGAAATCAGCCGCAAGGCGCGCAGCTTTGCGGATCGCGACCGCGGATTAGCCTGGATTTCGCCTTCGTCCGCCGTGAGCGGCTTCTTCGTGAGCCGCTCAGCGAACCCCTGACGGGCCAGTTCCGCGAACGCGTGCTTGACCAGCCGGTCTTCGAGGCTGTGAAAACTGATGACCGCGACGCGCGCGCCCCCGTTGAGCCACCCGTTGTCGTCGGCCCGCCGCGCCGCAAGCTCGATGCCTTCGAGCAGCAATCGCAGCGCGCCCTGCTCGTCGTTCACCGCCATGCGCAGCGCCATGAACGTTCGAGTCGCCGGGTGCAACCGGGACGAGCGTGCCCGCGGGCCGTAGGCCTCGACCACCAGCCGTGCAAGCTGCGCCGTAGAGACGATCGGCTCGTGCTCGCGAGCCAGTGCAACTTTCCGGGCGATCCGGCGCGCCAACGGCTCTTCGCCCAGTTGAAAGATCAGATCAGCGAGTTCGCGCTCGGACATTCCCGCGACAAGGTCCGCAGCGAGAAGCCCTCGCGTTCGATCCATGCGCATGTCCAGCGGGCCTTCTTCGGCGAAGCTGAAGCCGCGCGACGGATCATCAAGCTGCGTCGAACTGACGCCGAGATCGGCGAGAACCACATCGGCGCGCAGTTTTTGCGCGGCCATGTATTCACGCACGCCCGCGAAGCTCCCGTGCACTGCGATGAACCGGCCGCCGGCGGCCTCGACGCGCGGTCGCGCATGTTCGAGATTGCCTTCATCAAGGTCGAAGCCGATCAGCCGGCCCGATGGCCCGATCGCTCGCGCCAGCGCCTCGGCGTGCCCGCCCCGGCCGAGCGTGCAGTCCACCACCGTTTCGTCGGGCCTCGGTTCGAGCAGCCGCAGCACCTCGGCGAGCATCACCGGCGCGTGACCATGATCGCGTTCTGCGTCATCGAAGTCGCTCATGCTGACGAGTTTGTATCACATCGCCGCGTCTCGCGAGCGCCGCGTTTCGCGAGGGGGCTCGTCCCCCTGCGTTCTGCGTTTCGCGAGGGGGCTTGTCCCCCTGCGAGGGACTGCAATCGTGTTCGCATGACTCCGCTCGCTCCCGCTCGCGGCTCTGACAGCTACACTGTCAACATGAACCGAATCCTCCACGCCGCACTCACGGTCTCAGTCGCAGTCTTCATCCTCGCCGGCTGCTCGCGCATGCGCTTCGTCGTCGATGCAGGGCCCGCGGTCGATGACTACACCGAAACGACCGTGATGCAGGACGCATCGGCATCCTCGTCCAAGGTCGCGCTCATCGACGTGCGCGGCCTGATCATCGACGCCGATCGCGGCGGCGTGCTCAACCGCGGCGAGAATCCCGTCGCCGGTTACGTCGAAGCGCTCCAGCGCGCTGAGGCCGACGCCGGCGTCCGCGCCGTCATCGTGCGGCTGAATTCACCAGGCGGCGCCGTTACCGCCAGCGACGTGATGTATCGAGAAACACTCGCGTTCAAAGAGCGCAGCGGCAAGCCCGTCATCATGCTCATGTCCGACGTCGCGGCGTCCGGCGCGATGTATCTCGCATGCGCCGGCGACGAGATCATCGCCCACCCCACCACCGTCACAGGCTCCATCGGCGTCATCATGCAGACGATGAACTTCTCCGAAGGCCTCCAGAAGATCGGCGTCAAAGCCGAGGCGATCACGTCCGGCCCAAACAAGAAAATGGGCTCGCCCTTCGAACCCATGCAGCCGGAGCACCGCGAACTGCTGCAGGG
>CAZLDF010000471.1:0-3560 GCA_964558095.1 uncultured Isosphaeraceae bacterium
TCCACTTCGCCGCCCGTCGCGGGCCTCCTCGTCAAACCCGACGCCGACGACGACCGCGGCGTCACGATCGCCGTCGTCTTCCTCGTCGCCGGGCTCCTCCATCGTGCCTCCATGAACGATCAATCGAGCGAGAACCTGCTGGTGCTGATGGGCGGCGGCGGACACGCGGCGGTCGTCGCCGACGTCGCCCGAAGCCGGGGCTGGATCGTCATCGGCTATCTCGACGACGACCCGTCCACGGTCGAAGCCGCGGGCCTGGTGGACCTGACGTATCTCGGCGGCATTCGCGATCTCGAAGATGTGCGAAAGCGGCTAGGCCCCGATTTCGCGGTGCACGCCGCCATCGGGGACAGCGATCTGCGCGAGCAATGGCTGGACTTCGCGGAGGAATGTCTTCAGCCGGCGATCGCGCATGCTTCGGCCGTCATCTCCGCTCACGCGACGATCGACGGGGGAGTGTTCATCGGGCCCGGGGCGATCATCAACGCGCGAGCCCACGTCGGCCGCGGCTGCATCGTCAACTCCGCCGCCGTGATCGAGCACGACTGCGTCATCGGCGAGTTCGCGCACATCGCGCCGGGCGTTGTGCTGGGCGGCGGGGCGCACGTGGACCACCACGCGCTGATCGGCGCGGGCGCGGTGGTGCTGCCGGGCGTGCGGATCGGCGCGGGCGCGACGCTGGGCGCCGGCGCGGTCGCAGCCGCCGATCTCGCCACCCGCCTCACCGCGACCGGCGTGCCCGCGCGCGTCCGGTAAGCTGCGGTTGTCGTTCAGCCGGCCGCGTCAACGCCCGATATCCACTACATGCGCCGCGCTTGGATGCTGCCAACGAGGACGACGCTGATGACGCTGGCGATGGCGATGTCGATCGCGGCGCTCGCGGGCTGCGCGCGCCCGGAGCTGAAGCCCGCCGAATCGCCGACGAAGATCATCCGCGAAACGCCCGGCATCGGCCGCACGGCCGATCCCGGCGACGCCGTCACCATCGCCTACACGCTTCTGCTCGAAGACGGCACGGAACTCTTGCGCGATGACAAGTTCTCGTTCCGACTGGGCGGCGACGCGGTGATCGACGGCATCGACGAGTCCGTCACCGGCATGCGCGAAGGCGGAACTCGCGTCACCCGCATCCCGCCGCACAAACACTGGGGCCGCGCCGGGTACGCCGACGGCAAGGTGCCGCCGCACGAAAACCTCACCCTCCACGTGCGCTTGATCGACGTGTCGTCATGATCGATTCCGCCGCGCTTTGATCAACTCAGCCACACGATCAGGTGCGATCCGCCAAGGACCACGAGCACCGCCGCGACGGTGCACGCGGCGAGCGTGGCGGCGTCGCGCGGGCTCAGCCTGAACATCAGCATCGTCAATCCCACGAACACGCCGACTTCCACGATCGTCTCGACGATCCATTCGAACGACCGGCTGGAGAAGTGAACGAAACGCGCCAGTTGCGCGATGACGATGATGGCGCCCAGTCGCGCCGCGGCGAGCTTCAGATCGCCGAGCTTGCGGCCCATGAGGTGCGCGGTGAAGAACGCCGCGGCCAGCGCGCAGCCGGTCCAGAACGCGCTGGTCATCAGCCAGCGCAGCACGCCGACCATGCGTCCGCTGAAGGATTCGTGAGCCGCGGGCTGGCCTTCGACGGGCGAGGCGAACAATCCCGGTGCGCCGGCGAGGAAACCGACGACGAGCACGACGCCGCCGACGGCCGCCAGCGCCAGCGGCAGATACACTTCGCCGCGGCCGCCCTGGCTGAAGCTTGCCTCGACATCCTCGTGTACTTCGTCGACCGACTCGACCTCTTCAACGCCGGTCCTGGTCTTGACGACTTTGAGCGACTTGAGGTCGAAGCCGCATCGCAGACACACCAGTTGCTGCGGATCGGTCATCGGCGCGCCGCAGTTGGGGCAGACGTCCAGGTCGGCGAACTTCTTCGCAGTGCCCGGCGACCGATGCGGCTCCTCGACGCCATAAGAGTGCAGCCCGGCCGTTTCGTCCTGCGACGGCGGGCGATCGGGCCCGGCCGCCGGCTCGGCTTCGCCGGGGTGCTCGCTGCTGGACTCGTCTGGCCGGTCTTCGGTCATGGATGATCGCTCGTGCTGCGTGCAACATTGAAGGCAGCGAAGGCGGTTTTCACAACTTCCAGCGGAACAGAGGGGAGAACAGGCGGGTTGATGAAGGCACGCCGGGCTTCGCGCGGGCAAGCTATCGGCGTAGGGTATCGGGCCGCGGGCGTCCAAGCCCCAGCGCCAACATCCGCAGTCATCACAGGAGAAACCGCACATGCTGAAGCCGAAGTTCGCCGCACTCGTTCTCGCCGTCGCCACCGTGTTGACCGCCATGGCGCTGGCTGCGCCGGCGCCGGCGAGCCGCCAAACCGCCGCCGCGACTCGACTGGCAACATTCAAGATCGACGGCGTGCACTCGAGCGTGGTCTATCGCATCCGCCACAACGGCGTGGGCAACTTCTGGGGCCGCTTCAACCAGATCAAGGGCGAATACCACATCGACCCCGATGCGCTCGACTCCAGCAACATCAGCATCGAGATTCCGATCGCCAGCATCGACACCGGCCATGGGCAGCGCGACGGCCACCTCAAGAGTCCCGACTTCTTCAACGAGAAGGAATTCCCCACCGCCACCTTCAAGAGCACTTCGTTCGAGAAAGGCGACAGCAACACCTTCACCGTCAAAGGAAACCTCTCCTTCCACGGCAAGACCAATCCCGTCACCGCGCAGGTCGAGTGGATCGGTTCGAGCGACACCGGCCGCCAGGGTTATCGCTCGGGCATGGAAGCGCGCGTCACCTTCAACCGCAGCCAGTGGGGCATGACCTATGGCATCGAGCAGGGCGGCCTGGGCGACGAAGTGCTGCTCATCATCGCCGTCGAAGGCGAGCGGCAGTAACGGAGTGATTGGGAGATGGAGCATTCACGCCGGACCTGAGTATTCGAAGGTCCGGGTGGACTCGGTGATTTGGTGATTTGGTGATTTGGTGATTTGGTGATTTGGTGATTTGGTGATTTGGTGATTTGGTCAATTCATACACTGTGCGCTGGTGCGGACGCCAATCACGCAATCACCCAATCGCCAAATCGCCAGATCGCCAAATAGGCAACCATGATCCGACCCTGGCTGTTCATTGCGCCGTTTCTCATCGCGCTGGTCGTGCTGCTGGTGGGCTGGCGGCCGTGGAAGCAGCGCGATCGGTCCGCGCTGTGGGGCGGCTCGTGGGCGACGTGCATCGCGCTCGCTGCGGCGTTCGTGGCGACTTACTGGCTGCTGCAAGGCGCGCCACAGTGGCCCACGGCGGAGAAGTGGCAGCGCATCGTCTGGCTGGCCGGCTCCGTCGGAATCGTCGCCGGGGTCAGCGCGCTGCTGATGCGATCATCGAAGGCGCTGGTATGGACTGTTCCACTCGCGCTCGGCCTCGTCGCGTGGCTGGTGTTGACGCCCAGCCATCCGGCGCTTTGGCGCGCCGTCGCCGTGCTGTGCACGCTGGCGTTCTGGGCGCTGCTCGAACCGCTCGCCCAGCGTGGCCGTGCGGTGTCCCTCCC
>CAZLDF010000472.1:0-3052 GCA_964558095.1 uncultured Isosphaeraceae bacterium
AAGCAAACAGAAGTCAGGAGACAGGGGACAAGCGCTGTGAGTGCACTGACGATCGTTCGTTGTCCCCTGTCCCCTGTCTCCGGTCTCCGGTCTCCTGTCTCCTCACATCTCAAAAGCACTCGTGCGTGATTTCGCTCTTAATCAGCGAGCGCAGGCGATCGACGTTGCGCTGCTCCTGGTCTTTGATGTCCATCCAGAAGTTGACGACGTCCTTGTGGCCGCGCGCGTTGGCCATGTATTGATCGCAGCGCCAGAGGCAGTCCAGGCGCTTGTCCAGTTCGTGGACAAGGTCCCGATCGTGATCGGCCATGCCGCAGCTCTCGCCGATGTGTTCAATCGTCCGTTCAGCGATGAGTGTCATGTCGTGCTCCTTTCGTCACTGGAAGTCCATCACGTTCCTCGTCCCGCGGTGGCGGCTTTGCGAAGCACCGCCGCGATGGGCGCGCCGCCGGGCGCTTCACGCGGCTCGATCATGCGAGCCCGCCCGCTGTTGCGCAGGCAGTGGATGATCGCCAGCTCGAAAAGATCATCCTGGCCCGGTTCGCTTTGCTTTTCGCCGTCGAGGTGAATGCTGCGCGCTGCTTCGTCGAAGCGGCCCCAGGCATGGGCGTCGCGCCGGACGAAGACCGTCTCGACGAGTCCGTCGGCGGCCGCCGTCAGCACGTCCTGCAGGCCCTTCGCGCCGCGGCCCACTCCCAGCGCTTCGTCCAGCCGCGCCAGCTCATCGACTCGATTCGCCTCTCTCGCGTGATCGAGCAGCTCGATGCAGCGTCCGTGCAGCTCGTCGATCGGGGTGCGATCGGGGTTGCCCGCGATCGCCTGATCGAAGAGGCGGGGATAGCTCGTCGCCTGGCGGAAGATGGTGACGATGCGCTCGTCGCCGGCGAGGATCATCGGCGCGTGGACATCGCGCAGGATGTCGCGCAGCGCCTCATCAAGTTTGCGGAAGAACTCGAAGGTGCGCAGTCGCGGCTGTTCCTCGACGCCCTGACCGTGGAACATCGCGCCGCGGCGCTGCCCGCCTGCGGTCGGCGCCGCGCCGGTGTGAAATTGCAGCGACTTCTCTTCATCGACGAAGCGCAGCAACTCCTTGATGTTGATCGGCGCGCCGCTCAGGTCGATCTCGCGCAATCCCTCGCTCGATCCGTCAAACAGCCGGATGTTCTGCTGGCTCAGATTCAGCAGCAGGAACTCCGCGCGCTCGCGCGCCGAGGGCAGAACGTGCCGAACGACGAAACAGGCGCCGACGCGCGCCTCTTGCGGCGGGGGCGAAGAGAGCCAGCGGTAGTGCGCCAAGTGCTCGCCAAGAAAGATCGCCAGCCCCTCCTGCGGGTGATTCCAGAACTCCGGCTGGTCGAGCAGCGCTGCTGCGGGACTGAGCAGTTGGATCGCGTCGGGGCGCCGCGTGCCGATGGCGACGAGTCCCTCCAGCGCCTCATCGAGCAGATTCTGAAAGCGGATCGGGTCTTGGCGGCGCTGCGAGCCTTTGACGTGCGCGGGCATGTGAAGCGAGACGCACGGCCCGCTCGCCGGCTGCGTCAGCGCGCTCAAACCGTCTTCCAAAGGTAATGGCGAGATGGTCAGCTTGTGTTGCATGAAGCACATCGTACCGCGCGCAGGTTGGCTGGCGGGAGCGACCGACCAACCCGCCGAAGGAGCCTAGTCGGTGGCGCACGCGTCTGCGATCGGCCAAACGCCTAGCCGCGCGTCGGCGGCCGGCTCATTGCCGCTATCATCCCCCGCCGCAACAGTATCTTGCCGTCGTGTGCGGTTCGGACGCTTGGCGGCTTGTGACCGTCGCCACGCCAGCAACGCAATGGGAGACTTTGAGATGAGTGCATTTTCCTCGCGTCTGCGCACGCCTCCCAGTTCCCGGTTCCGCGGCGACGAGCGATGCTTCGATTTGGACAAGGCATTTGATCAGTTGCCGCGCGAGAGCGTTTTGCGCGACGGCCACATTCAGAAGACGCTGTATCGTTACGGCCCGACGACCATCGCGATCTTTGCGTTCGTCGCCGGCGCCAAGCTCGACGAATATCGCGTCGAGGGTGAAGCCATCCTTCATCTGCTCGCCGGCCGAATGATCGTGCGGACTGCTTCGGAGGAATATGATCTGAGGCAGGGAAGCCTGCTGCTGCTCGACCCCAAAGTCAGCCACAGTCTCGCCGCGGTCGAGCAATCACGACTGCTTCTGACGGTCGTGTTGAATGAGCACGAATCCTGACGCGGCGTCGCCGAACCCTCCCCTCGCAGGCGGCCCGCGCGGAGCACCGCACCATGTTCGGCAAACGCTTTCGCATTCTGACGGCCTTCGGCTTTCCCATTTCCATCGACCTGAGTTGGTTCGTTATCGCGTTCCTCATCACATGGTCGCTGGCGGTCGGCGTCTTCCCGGTGCAGTTCGAGGGACTGTCAGTCACAACATACTGGGTGATGGGCGTGACGGGCGCGCTGGGGCTGTTCGTTTCGATCGTGCTGCACGAACTGGGGCACGCCTTGGTCGCGCGGCGATTTCACATGCGAATCCGTGGCATCACGCTGTTCATCTTCGGCGGGGTGGCGGAGCTGGAAGACGAACCGCCCAGCGCCAAGGCCGAGTTTCTCGTCGCCATCGCCGGGCCGATCGTCAGCGTGCTGATTTCCGCGGCGTGCTTCGGCGCGTCGGCCTTGGCGACCGCCGCGGCGTGGCCGACGGCGATCCTCGGCGTGGTGATGTACCTCGCCACCATCAACGCCATTCTCGTCGCGTTCAACCTCTTGCCGGCGTTCCCGCTCGACGGCGGGCGCATGTTTCGCGCACTGTTATGGTATTGGAAGGACGATCTTCGCAGCGCAACGCGCATCACCAGCGGCGTGGGCGCGGCCTTCGGCATCCTGTTCATTGGCCTGGGCGTGTTGCGGTTCATCTTCGGCGACTTCCTTGGCGGCATGTGGTGGTTCCTCATCGGCCTGTTCCTGCGAAATGCCGCCCAGCAGTCCTATCAGCAGCTTCTCATCCGCCGCGCGCTGCAAGGCATGCCCGTCGAGCGCTTCATGACGCGCCAGCCCGTCA
>CAZLDF010000473.1:0-5943 GCA_964558095.1 uncultured Isosphaeraceae bacterium
CATCAAGCGCATCTGGGCCTATTCGACGATCTCGCAGCTTGGATACATGTTCCTTGGACTCGGCGTGCTGACGAGCGTCGGCGCGGCGTATCACGTCTTCACGCATGCCTTCTTCAAGGCCGTGCTGTTTCTCTCAGCAGGCGCGATCATGCACGGCTTCGCGGGCCAGCTTGACCTTCGCAAGATCTCCGGCCTGCGCCATATGCCCGGATGGTCGATTGTCGTGTGGACGATGGGTTACGCCTGCCTGTGCCTGGCCGGGTTCCCGATCGTCACCAACGGCTTTTGGTCCAAGGACGCCATCATGGCGCAGGCGTTCATTTCGCACGGCCCGGGATTCGCGGCGCTCGGCATCATCGCCATCATCACGGCGCTGCTCACCGCGTATTACACGTTCCGCGTCTTCTTCCGCGTGTGCATGGGGCCAAAGCATTTCGAGCCGGGCGATGAACTGCACGGCCACGATGCGCATCACTTCCATCCGCATCCGCCCAAACTCGCGATCAACCTTGTGCTCGTCGTCATCAGCCTCGGCGCGGTGTGGTCGATCATCCTCGGCGGGTGGGCAAAGGACATGGTGCTCGGTTCGACCGCGGCGTTCGAAAGCCCGCACGCGACGGGGGGGGCGGGGGCAGGCTTCGCCGCCGACCCGCACAAGTGGATGCCGATTCTCGCCAGCGCGATCACCATCGCCGGCATTGCGATCGCCTGGTGGTTCCACCTCGCCAATCGACCGGCGGCCGATGCGCTTCGCACCCGATTGCTCTCCAATCCTTTGACGCGCTGGCTTCCCACTGCGATGGAGCACAAGTGGTACGTCGATGAGGTGTACCACGCGCTAATCCGCGCGCCGCTCTGGGTGCTTTCGCTCATCCTCAATCTCTTCGACAAGTACATCGTCGATTTCGGCGTGATCGACGGCATCGGACGGGCGCCGCGCGCGTTCGCCCGGTTGTTCCAGCCCCTGCAGAACGGCATGCTGCAGTCCTATGCGGTTTCGATGGCGGGCGGCGTGGGGCTGGTCGCGATTCTTGTGATTCTGATGCCCGGGTTCATCCAGTGGCTCGGCGGACTGCTGAATGGGGGGGGCGGCTGATGGCGGCGGGATTCATGCTCATCATTCCCCTGCTCGCCGCGTGCGCGGTGATCGTCGCGCCGGCGAACCAGGCGAGGTGGATCGCCATGCTCGCGACGGTCGTCAACTTCCTTTACAGTCTCGTGCTGGCGTGGACATTCACCGGCTGGGGGTCGAGCGAGTTCGGCCTGCAATCGCAGTGGAACTGGCTGGGCGACTTCGGCATCACGCTCGGCTTCGGCGCCGATTCCGTCGCCATGTGGCTCGTGCTTCTCACCACCATGCTCATGCCCCTGTGCGTCATGGGCTCCTTCAGCGGCATCACCACCCGGCTGAAGGAGTATTACGCTTGGCTGCTGATTCTCGAAGCGGCCATGATCGGCGTGTTCGTCGCGCGCGACCTCATCCTCTTCTACATCTGCTTCGAGTTCACGCTCATTCCGCTGTACTTCCTGATCGCGGTGTACGGCTCAGATCCGCGCACGCGCGTCCGCACCGCCACCAAGTTCTTCATCTTCACCTTCACCGGCTCGCTGCTCACGCTCGCCGGCCTGTTGTACGTCGCCTGGCGACATTCCACCGCGGCCGGCGCGTGGTCGTTCGACATCCAGACGCTTGTCGAATTCGCGTCGGGAGTGGGAGTGGGGGGGGCCGGTGGTCTGAGCGCGACCGAGCAGGCGTGGGTTTTGCTGGCGATGCTCGCGGGTTTCGGCGTGAAGATTCCGCTGTTCCCCGTGCACACGTGGCTGCCGCTGGCGCACACGGAAGCGCCGACGGCCGGCTCGGTCATCCTCGCCGCGGTGCTGCTCAAGCTCGGCACCTACGGCCTGTACCGCTTCGTCCTGCCCATGACGCCAATCGCGGTTGTCGAATATGCCCCGGCGATCGCAGTGCTCGCGATCATCGGCATCCTTTACGCAGCGCTCATCTGCTGGGTGCAGACGGACGTCAAGCGACTCGTCGCGTATTCATCCGTCAGCCACCTGGGCTTCTGCGTGCTCGGGCTGATCGCGCTCAACCCGCTGGGACTTCAGGGCAGCGTGCTGTACATGATCAACCACGGCCTTTCAACCGGGGCGCTCTTCTTCCTCGTCGGCATGATGTACGAGCGCTACCACACGCGCAACATGAACGAAGTGGGGGGGCTGGCCAAGCGCATGCCGGTCTGGGCGTGCTTCATGGTGTTTTTCGTGCTCGCGTCCGTCGGCCTGCCGGGACTCAACGGGTTTGTCAGCGAGTTTCTGTGCCTGATCGGCGCGTTCACCGCGAGTCCCGATGCGGCGGTGTGCCCCGGCGTGCTCGGGCCGTGGTATGCTGCGATAGCGGCGATCGGCATGATCTTCGCCGCCATGTACCTGCTCATCATGACCGGCAAGATGGTCTTCGGATCGCTGCGTGAGCCGCGGCAGGATCACGAGCATCATCACGGCACGAACCTCCCCGCCGACCTGTCGCTGCGCGAAATCGGCGTGCTGCTGCCCTTGGCGGCGCTGTGTCTGTGGATCGGTTTCTATCCCACGCCGTGGACGAGCTCGATGGAGGCGGCGATCGAATCGACGCTCGCAGCATATCCGCAGACTGTCCGCGCGCAGCAACGCATGCTCGCTGATTCAGCGCATGATTCGATCGAACCCGCGGCGCTTGTATCCGCGAAGGGGGGGGCCGATGACTGACAAACTCTGGTTCCTCATCCCGGAAATGTGCCTGTTCGTCGGCGTGTGCGTCGTCGCGATCATGGGATTGTCGCCCGCGCGGTCCGTTCGCGATCTCATCCCGCTGATGACCGCGGCGTTCCTCGCCCTGGCGTTCGTGGTGACGCCGTTTCTTTACACCAGCGAACGCCTGGCGGGCGCGGACCTGCTCATGCCCACGCTGGGCAAGTACGTCAAGATGATCGTCTGTGTCGTCGGCATCATGCTGGTGATGCTAACCGTCGGCATGGTCGATCGGCGCTATGAGGCGGCGGTCGAATCGGGCAGGACGCGATTCGACCCCATCCGCGCCAACCGCGGCGAGTTCTACAGCTTCTTCCTTCTCAGTCTCACGGGCGTCATGCTCTGCTGCAACGCCAACGACCTCATCTGGCTGTTCCTCGCGCTCGAACTCACCTCGCTGCCGACGTACATCATGGTCGCGATCAGCCGCCCCCCCCGCGTCGCGCAGGAAGCGGCGGTCAAGTATTTTTTCCTCGGCGCGCTGGCGGCGGCGATGTTCCTCTATGGCTTCGCGCTGCTCTACGGCGCCACCGGAACCATCGTCCTCACGGAAATGCGCGATGTGCTCATGGAGCAGCGTTTGCTCAGCGACACCGGCAACCTCGGCTTCGTCGGCACGGTTGGGATGATCCTCGCGCTCCTCGGCATCGCCTTCAAGCTCGCCGCCGCACCCCTGCATTTTTACGCGGCGGACGTCTATGAAGGCGCTGCCTCGCCCGTCACGGCGTTCCTCGGCTTCGTGCCCAAGGCCGCGGGACTCATCGCGATGCTCCTGCTGCTTTCGACGATCGGCTGGGGAGTGCCGCAAGCGCAGGGAGCAGGGGGGGGATTCGAGACGCTGCCGCCATACGTTCTGTCGATGCTGTGGATGGTCGCCGTGCTGACGATGACGCTGGGCAACATCGGCGCGCTTCTCCAGAAATCCGTCAAGCGCATGCTCGCCTACAGCTCGATCGCACACAGCGGCTACATGCTCATCGGCGTGATCGTGGGCCCCGCGCACCAGGGCGTCAACGCGGTGCTTTTCTATCTTTTCGCCTACGGCGTGATGAACACCGCCGCCTTCGCCGTGCTCGCTGGGCTCGAACGCCAGGGGCGCGAAGTCGAATCGATGAGCGACCTCGCCGGCTTGCGCCTGCGCCACGGCTGGATGGCGGCGGCGCTGTCCATCAGCGCCGCGTCGCTGCTCGGGTTCCCCCCGTTGCTCGGCTTCATCGGCAAGCTGTATCTGTTCATCGCCGGCGTCAGCGGCGGGCAGATCGTGCTGGTCGTCATCGCGGGTCTCAACAGCGCCATCAGCGCGTGGTACTACCTCGCGCTCATCAAGGGATCGGTGATGGACGAGCCGACGGCGCAAAGCGAAACGGTCGTGCGCCGGCGCGAAATCTGGCCGCGAGTCGCGGCCGTGCTCGGGTCGATCGTCATCCTCGCCGCGCCGTTCTTCGCGCAGCGGCTGTTCTCGGCGGCTTCCGAGGCCGGCAGCCAATCGACCGCCGAAGCTGCGCCGCCGCCGTCGCTCGCCGCGGAGCGCGTTCCCGCCGAAGCGGCACGCGATTCGAATCGTGCGCTTGAGTGATCTGCGATGCCATGCGATCCGATCGAAGCGTTTGCGACGCTGGACCTGCGCGTCGGGCGAATCATCAGCGCGGCGCTCAACCCCAAAGCGCGCAAGCCGTCATACGTCCTGCGCATCGACTTCGGCCCCCCCCCGCCGATCGGCGGGGGACTGGGCGAGAAGACATCCAGCGCGCAGCTCGTCGATCTCTATTCGCCCGACGATCTCGTCGGCCGGCTGGTGATCGCCGCGGTCAACCTGGGCAGCCGCAACATCGCGGGCGTGCAGTCGCAGGTGCTGACGCTGGGCCTGCCGGACGAACAAGGCCGGGTCGTGCTGATCTCGCCGCAGCGCCAAGTCCCGCTCGGCGGGCGGGTGTATTGAAATGAGTGACGAGCCGCGACTGTCAGGGACACAGACCGACGCGGGAGTGGGAGACGCGAGCGGACCGGCGTGAGGGCGGTCGCCGCGATTAGGCTGGGTTTCGTAAACTGCGGATGAGCGCCGAGTCCACCGTCGCCCGCCACGGGCACGCCCAAGGCGGCTTGTCCATGCCACTCAACGCCGTGAACTGAGGCCCAAACTGGGTGCCACACTCTGTCCCGTAGGGCAGAGTGTGCGCCGACTCGGCACTTCATGACAATCCTGCACACTTTGGTCCGCCAAAGCCCGGACCCAAAGTGTGGCACCCCGAAGAGAAGTTCACGGCGTTGCATGCCACCCACATCCGGGCCGCCGGCCCGCGAATGCGTCGAGGTCCGGGTCCGCCCGGGCGATCACTTCGCCTTGTAGCCGGCGGTCACCTCGTTCTTGTGCGCCGCGAAGGCCGCGAGGACTTCTCCCTTCTCACGCGCCGGCACTTTGGCGAAGTCAAGGCTGCGCCCCAGTTCGGCCGCGACCTCGTCGAATTCTTCCGGCGAGATCTTGAGTTCACGATGCGCCTCCTCAAGACCCAACTCAGTCTTTCCCGGTTTTGTCGGCGAAAACTCGAACGGCCCGCCCGTAATCTGGCAGACCCACAAAGTTCGCATGAACTTGAGGCCCGCCAACCTGTCCAGGTTCTTCGTGTGCCACTGCCTGAGGGCTGGGTTCTTCGAGTCCTTGCCGACGATCGGGTTCTGCACGACCGCATCGCTGAAGTGGTCAACCACCGCGGCGATTGCATAGACGCCGCCCAGGCGTTCATACAGACTCTTCTCGACTTCCGGTTCGGCTTGCCCGGAAGTCGCGACGAAGAGGGCCGTGAGACTCATTGCGATCGCCAATGTTTTGATGATTGAAGAAGTCTGTGTTCTCATGATGATGCTTCCTCCTGTTTTCTTCTGTCTGTTCTCCGCCCGCCACCACGACGCGCGCCCATCATTGTAGCTGAACGCTTGTGGCACCGCCCGAAGCGTGCCAGTCGCAGCGCTCATAGACCGACCGAGCCTGACGCGAAGCGATGGCTCTGTCAGCCTCAGACGTAGCTGCAAGTGATTGCCCGTTCTCTCTCGCATCTTTGGCCATTGAGGCCAAAGCTGCGATCACAGGCGCCCCCCCCAACGCCTGTGCCACTGTCAGCGACCGGCCCTCACCCCTAACCCCTAACCCCTAACCCC
>CAZLDF010000474.1:0-6387 GCA_964558095.1 uncultured Isosphaeraceae bacterium
CTTCGATGGCGTTTATCAGGGCGACGGCGTGACGTGCGGCGAGATCACCTGCCCGACCTTCGGCGCGTGCTGCTATCCCGACGGTACTTGCGTTGACTTCGACAACAGTGATGGTTGCCCCGCCAACGGTGGCGTGTTCCATGGAGAGTTCTCGTTCTGCGATACGGGCGGCCGCGGCAACGTCATCTTCTGCCCTCAACCCGGCGCGTGCTGCTTGCCCGATGGGACCTGTCGAGTTGAGGCCCTCATCGGCGGCCCCGATTGCGCCAACGATGGCGGATACTACGCAGGCGATGGCACGAATTGCGGCAGCACGGCCTGCGGCGCGTGCTGCGAGCCCGGCGGCAGTTGCTCGCCCGCGACGCAGTCCTTCTGCCAAGGAATTCTCAAGGGCCAGTTCAACGAGGGTCTCGGCTGCGAAGCCGTCGTGTGTTCCGGCGCGTGCTGCTTCGGCGACGGTTCCTGCTCGGACATGGGCGTAATCGGTTGCAGCTTTGACGGCGGCTTCTTCCAAGGTGAAGGCACCAACTGCACGGACATCAACTGCCTCGCAGGCACGGTGCGGGACGACCAGAAGATCAGTCAATCCGAAGGCGGGTTCTTTGGCGACCTCGACGACACCGACTACTTCGGATCGGCGGTCGCGCGGATGGGCGACCTGAACGGCGACGGAATCGCCGACATCGCCGTTGGCGCGCCCGGCGATGACGATTCGGGTTTTTCGCGGGGCGATCCGTTCGACGTTGGTGCGGTGTGGGTTCTGTTCCTGAACGAAGACGGCACTGTGCAATCGTTTCAGAAAATCAGCGCCGACGGCGGTGCGGTGACGGCCCTGCCGTTGTCATCGATGGACAACTTCGGCAGCGGGATTTCTGCGCTGGGCGATCTTGACGGTGACAACATCTCCGATCTCGTGGTCGGTGCGCCGGGTGATGACACGGGGGGCGGTTTCGGATCGGACAGAGGCGCCGTGTGGATTTTGTTCATGGACACGAACGGAACCGTGAAATCTCAACAGAAGATCGCGCAGGGAGTCGGGGGCTTTGGCGGCACGCTTTCGGACTTCAGCCGGTTCGGCTCGGCGGTCGCTTCGCTGGGCGACATCGACGGAGACGGCGTGAACGACATCGGCGTCGGCATTCCGGGCAACAACGATGGAACGGTCGGCTCGGGCGGTGTTTGGATTCTCTTCATGAATTCAAACGGCACCGTGAAGGATCAGCAGAAGATCAGTTTGAATTCGGGCGGCTTGGGCGGTCCGTTGGACGTGTTCGCGGGTCTCGGAAGCAGCATCGGTTCGCTGCGGGACCTTGATGGTGACGGCAAGACGGACATTCTGGTGGGCGCGCCGGGGCACACGCTTTTCGGCGCGGCATTCGTGCTGTTCCTGGAAGATGACGGTACGGTGTTGGGGCAGCAGATGATCGCGGACGGTGTTGGCGATTTCGAAGCGGACTTCACGAACTTCGATCGTTTCGGCGCTTCGTGTGCGTTCCTTGGCGACATCGACGGCGACGGCATCGGCGATGTCGCGATCGGCGGGCCGAATCATGATGATCCGGGCGCGCGCGGCGCAACCCAATCCGGCGGCGTCTGGGTCTTGTTCCTGAACGAAGACGGCGAAGTGCGCGGCTATCGGGAGATCAGCGAGTTTCCGACGCAGTGGTTTGGCAGCGCGGTTGCAGCGCTGGGCGACATCGACGGCGACGGGCGACCTGAAATCGCTGTCGGCGCGGCGGGCGACGACGATCCCGGCGAAGGCGCGAATCAGCGCGGCGCGGTGTTCATCCTCTTCCTCCACGGCTCCAACGACGTCGATTTCGAAGACCCGCAAACCTTTGAAGCCGCCGGCGAGCCGCGAATCGAAGCCGTCGGCAATCTCAACGGACCCGGCGATTTGCGCTTCGGACCTTCGGAGGAATTCGTCGATGTCGTGACGGTCGTGCCCGATCCGAATCCCACGACGCCCGGCAAGATCGAAATCTTCCGCAACGAAGGCACCGATGTCAACGGCGAGTGGCAGGGCTTGCTCTCGACGACGCAGATCACCGTCGGCGCCAATCCCAGCGGCGTGGCGATCGGCTACTTCAACGGCGACCAGTTCCTCGACCTCGCCGTCGCCAACGCCAATGACGGGACGATCACCATCCTGCTGAACAACGGCGTCGATCCGCCGGCGTTCACCCCCGCCGACGACATCACGGGGCTGAACAACCCCAGCGCCATCACTTCCGCGGACTTCAACGAGGACGGCTTCTGGGACCTGGCCATCGTCAACAAGGGAACCGATGAAGTGCTCATCTATGAGAACCTCGGAACGCTCTCGCTGCGAGGCAGCACCGGCTTCGGCGAAGGCGCGAGCCTGCCGGCCCCGCCCGGCTCCGAGTCCATCGAGCCCGAAGACCTCGACAACGACAAGGACATCGACCTCGTCGTGCTCGGCGGCGGAACCGCCGGCCAGGCGCGCGCGCTGCGCAACAACCAGGGCGCGACACGCGGCACCACCATCGACTTCGAAGTCGCGACGACGCTCAGCGTCGGCGCTGATCCCAAAGACCTCGCCATCGGCGACGTCAACGGCGACGGGCTTCCCGACATCATCACGGCCAACAGCAGCGAGGCCAAGGTCGCCGTCGCCATCAACGCCGGGAACATCGGCTTCGCGGCGGTCGAAAAGTTCCCCGTCGGCGTCAACCCGCTGTCGGTCGATGTCGGCGCGTTCTACGGCGGAAGCGACCTCGACATCGTCGTCGTCGCCAACGACGCGGAAGTCGGGCCCGCTGTGCAGATCCTCCAGAATCAGCGCCAAGGCGCTGCCTTGCAGTTCGCGCCGCCCGTCGCGTTCCAGCTCGGCGAGAACATCAGCCCCAACTTCGTCGTCGCCGTCGATCTAGACAACAGCGGCGGGCCGGACCTGGTCACGGTGAACGAAGACGGCAACGCGGCGAGCGGCGGTTCGGTGACCGCTCTGCTGCTGCACGTCCCGCCGGCGTGCCCCGGCGACATCATTCCGCTGGGCAACCCGGACGGTCAGGTGACCATGTCGGACGTCGTTTCGATCCTGAAGTCGTTCGGGCCCTGCCCCGAGCCGCCCGACCCGTGCCCGTGGGACATCGTGCCGCCCGGCGGCGACGGACAGGTCAGCATCGCCGACATCACCGCGGTGATGACGGCGTTCGGCGCCTGCCCGACGGATTGATCCAGACGAGACGATCAGTGGCACGGGCATCTCGCCCGTGCCACTTCTCCTCTCCGTCGCGATTGCTCTTGGTTTGCGCCGTGAAGGACGCTATCTTGGAGCATCTCGCAATGGAGGGTGAATGACCGTGCCGAGACCAATTTCGCTCGCGATGTCGGTGTTTGTGATGACGTTGGCCGCGACGAGCGCCGTGCACGCCGGCGGTCCGCCCGCCAACGACGACTGCGCCGACGCGCTGCCCATCGCGCTCGACACGGTCATCGCGCTCGACACGACGAACGCAACCACCGACGGTCCGCCTGCCACCGGTTGCTTCTTCAACAACGACTTCATCAACAAGGACATCTGGTACATGTTTTTCGCACCGCAGACGCGGGAGTATCGCGTGTCGATGTGCGGCAGCGCGTACGACTCGCGCCTGGCGGTCTATGACGAATGTGATTGCCCGCCTCTCGATCCGCCGATCGCGTGCGATGACGACTTCTGCGATCCCGGGCTTCAATCTGAAGTTGATTTCGACGCGATCGAGGGATGGTGTTACCGGATTCGCGTAGGCGGGTACGTCAGCAGCGGCGGCACGACGCAGAGCGGCACGGGAATCATCGAAATCACCGAAGCGCCGCCGCCGCCCGTGAACGATCTCTGTGTCGATGCGATTTCCATCGACGTACCTTCCACGACTTTCGGCACGACGACCGATGCGACCGAGGACGAGGAGTTCACCGGCTGCGACACGGGATTCATCACCTACAACGGCGTGTGGTACAAACTCATCGGCACGGGCACCAGCATCACCGCCAGCACCTGCAGCAGCGGCTTCGACACCAAGATCACCGTCTTCTGCGGCGGATGCGCGGAGGACATCTGCGTGGGCGGCAACGACGATTACAACTGCACCGCGCCGCCGCCCATCGAACTGCAATCGCGCGTCGTCTTCTGCTCGCGCCTCGGCGAGGAATACTTGATTCTCGTTCACGGCGGACTGGGCGACTTTGGCGACTTCCAGCTTGACGTCACCGCCAACGTCAATCCGTGTTCCTTCCCCGCGCCATGCGAATTCCCGCCCAACGACAACTGCGCCGACGCCATCGACGTTACTGACGGCCAGACTGAATTCGACACGCGCCTCGCCACGACTGACGGCCCCGATCATGATCTGTGCGATGTTGCGCAACCGACAATTCACGACGACTTGTGGTTCCGCTACACCGCCTCGTGCACCGGCCTCGCGACCGTTTCGATCTGCGACACCGGCTTCGGCCTGGGCTTCGACACGCGGCTGGCAATCTACGACGGCTTCGGCTGCGTGAACCTCGACGACCACATCCTCAACTGCAACGACGACTACGACTGCGACGGTAACGGGCCGGACATCAACGATCGTCACTCGCAGATCACCATTCCCGTCGCGTGCGGCTTCGAGTATCTCGTCCGCGTCGGCGGCGACAACCTCGGCGACGCCGGCGGCGGCATCTTGACGATCACCTGCAACGGCGATCCGTGCGTCGATCCCTGCCCCGCCGACATCATGCCGCCCGGCGGCGACGGGCAGGTGAGCATCGCCGATGTCAACAGCGTGATCTCGGCCTATGGTTTGCCCTGCAAGGGCTGCCCGCAAGACATTGCCCCCCCCCGGCGGCGACAACCAGGTCACCATCGCTGACATCAACACGGTATTGATTTCATATGGCCCGTGTCCGCCGTGAGCAAATGAACACAGAGCCAGTGGCACAGGCCTCTGGCCTGTGATCGGTTCGTAAGCCATAGTGGCACAGGCGTCTCGCCTGTGATCGTTTCACCGGCCTCAAGGGCCGGTGAAACGATGGCGAACGTGCAACGGCGCGAGTTGCCACTGACGCAGGGCACTCGCGTTTTCCGAATGCAACCGCAGATGAACGCATATCAACACAGATGGAGCACGTGAAGACGCCGCTTTGCTATTTCCATCTGCGTTCATCTGCGTGCATCAGCGGTTCCTCTCCGCGATCCCGTTGGAAACGCGATCTCCCGCGACTGATGCCATCGCGCGCAGCCGGATGAGACTTGCGCCTACACTGCCTCCCATGTCGATTCTCCGCGGCCTGGAACGACCGATCACGCGATGGCGCCACGCGCGCCGCGCCGGTCGTGACGTTGACGCGGCGATTCAATCCGACCTGGGGCCGGTCGTCGTGTACAGCACCCAGAAGACCGCATCGACTTCAGTGTACGACGCGCTGAAGACCATCGCCGGCGTGCACGCGTTTCACCTGCATTACATTCATCCGAAGCACTTCACGACGGCCGACGTCAACGCCAGGCCGATCATCCACGAGGGCATTCCGCTGCATGACGATGAATACGCGCCGGCGATCTGGCGGCAGGTGATCCAGGCGAAGCGCCCCGCGCGGTTCATCTCGCTCGTGCGCGAGCCGATCGCGACGAATGTCTCGTACTTCTTCTTCGGCCTGCAGCGGTGGCTGAACCTGCCGCGCCAGCCCGATCCCGCGGACTATCCGCTGGACGAATTGATGCGCATCTTCCTGGAGTCGTTCCCGCACGAGAGCGCGGTGCGCTGGTTCGAGCGCGAACTGCAGTCGACGCTGGGAATCGACGTGTACGGATCGCCGTTTCCGTTCGATGCGCAACGCCAGTCGTTCGAGAACGGGCCGTGGAAGCTGCTCGTGCTGCGGACGGACATGGCGGACGGGCGCAAGGCGGCCGCGATTTCGGAGTTTCTCGGCCGCGATGTTCCGGTCATCCCGCGCGCCAATCGCGCCGACGAGCGCCGCTCGCCCTATCGGTACGACGAGATTCGAATGGAGATGCGCAGACATCCGAATTATGTGAATCGACTGCTCGATGACAGATTCACGGAGCACTTCTTCTCGCGCGAAGAGATCGAGGCGATTCGCGCGACGTGGCTCGGCTAACAAACTATCTCAAAACTCCCTCTCCCTTTGGGAGAGGGTTGGGGTGAGGGCCGCAAGTCCGGCATGTGTTGCGGTTTTGTCTTGAACTCAGCGTCGAATGTTGCAATTGAGATAGTTTCTAAGCCGTGCGGGTGCCGTGGTCTGACGAGTCCCGCCGCGGCGGGGCCACGTCGTGCCGTCAAGCGCTTCACTCCCCACTGGCTCAATCGTCGGGGCCTGCGCTGGCGGCGGCGGCGCCGCGCCCAAACCACGGCCCCCGGCTGGGATATCGAAGCT
>CAZLDF010000475.1:0-2607 GCA_964558095.1 uncultured Isosphaeraceae bacterium
GATCGTGTGCAGGCACATGCCGCCCGCGCCCGGCTGCCAGGACGGCCCCGACTCATGGCCGCGCAGGCCCGACAGCTCGTGCCAGGACTTGCCGCCGTCGGTGCTGCGAAAGAGTGCCGCGTCCTCGACGCCCGCGTAGACCGTGTCCGGATCAGACGGCGAGGGCTCGAGATGCCAGACGCGCGCGAATTCCCAGGGGTGCTGCGTGCCGTCGTACCACTGGTGCGTTGTGAGCGGCTTGCCGCGAGGGGGGGCGGTGTCATAGACGAACTTGTTGGATTCGCCCTGCGGCATCCCCCCCCCACCGGACGATGCGTCCGGCGCGGTCGGCTCGCCGGGGCCGGGCGTCGAGCGGCTGGGCGTGCCGGGCTGGTGCCAGGTTTTCCCGCCGTCGTCGGAGCGCTGGATGATCTGGCCGAACCAGCCGCTGGTCTGCGATGCGTAGATGCGATTGGGATCGGCGGGCGAGCCCTTGAGGTGGTAGATCTCCCAGCCAGCGAAGTGCGGGCCGGTGACAGACCACTTCTGGCGCTTGCCGTCGGATGTGAGGATGAAAGCACCTTTCTTCGTGCCGACGAGGACGCGGATGGAGGTCATGGGGAGATTCCTGTGTTTCTGAGGGACCGAGATCATATGCTCGCGAGGGCAGATCGAATACTCATGCACGAGACCACGTCATGATCGCGCAAATTGGAGCGCATGATGTGCCTCTGACTGCGAAGCGTTGGCAAGACTTTGAGCAAGCTGCGTTCTCGTCTTCGGCGAGATGACGGCGCAAGTCGGTTGTGCTAAGATCAAGGATTCCATGATGTCGCCACAACCCAAATTCGATGAAGTCGTCGAAGCGATCGAGCACCTGCCGCTCGATCAGCAGGCGGATTTGCTGCACTTGATGCAACGCCGATTGGCCGAGAAGGGTCGCGGCCGAATTGCTGATGATGTACGAGAAGCACGCGCGGAGTTCAAGCGCGGCAAGGCGAAGCGCGCCAGTGCGCAGGAGATCGTTGACGAGATCGATTCGTGAACCGCTCTTTGATACCCTCGGCCGCGTTCATTCGTGCCTCCAAACGGTTCGCGAAGCGCCAGCCGCAAGCCATTCAAGCGATTGCGGATGCGCTGCGCCGTCTTGAGGCCGATGCTTTCGATCCCAGTCTGCGAACGCACAAGCTGAAAGGCGATCTGGCTGGCTGTTGGGCGTGCAGCGCGGCATACAATTTGCGAATCGTCTTCGAATTTGTCCAGCAAGAAGGTGATCAAGCGATACTCCTTCTTTCTATTGGCACACACGACGAGGTTTACTAAACGCGCTGCGGCGAACTCGGCGGGCTGCGGCGCGCACCGGGGAATCATGCCACGGGCCCAACTCACGGAACAACGCAGCGAATCTCCGACGAAGCCGCCCAGGACGACCCGGATGAGTTCGAAGGCCGTTGCTGCAATCGCGCCTTCGTTTTCATCAGTTCTCGCGCATGTCTGCGACACGTGATTACCTACTTCTCAGTCAGCGCCTCGTAGGTCAATTGCTTGAGTTCCTGTCCCATGGTGAAGTCCGGCGGAAACACCTGCGCCATGAAGACGCCAATCACTTTGTTCTCGGGGTCGATCCAGAAGAACGTTCCGAAAGCGCCGGCCCAGGAACAGCTTCCCACGGGAGCGGGGTCGATGTGCTCGGTCTGCTCAGTCACAATGCCAAATCCATACCCGAAAGCCATCGCGCCGATGCCGGGAAACGGGACGCTTAAGTCGCCAAGCTGATTGCGCGTCATTGCGTCCACGGTCTCCGACTTGAGAATGCGAATGCCTTCGAGTTCGCCGCGGTCGAGCAACATCTGGCAGAAGCGGAAGTAGTCGCCGGCGGTCGAGGCCAGCCCCGCGCCGCCGGAAAAGTACCGGCTGCCGTCGTTGGTCGAGTACGTGGCTGAATAGACCAGGGATTCCTGTGTCACTGGCTCGTCGCCGACGCGCGTGATGGTCTTGTGAGCGCCGATGGCATAGAGCGAGGCCAATCGTGATCGCTTCTCCTTGGGAACAATGAACCATGTGTCATCCATCTTCAGCGGCTGAAAGATGCGCTCGCGGCAGAACTGTTCCAGCGACTTGCCCGACACAACTTCGATGACGTGGCCGAGAACATCGGTGCTGAGCCCGTATTCCCACGCCTCCCCCGGCTGGCACGTCAGTGGCATCGTGGCGAGCTTGCGCACGTTGTCGCCAATCCTCCCCGGCGTCTCGACCAGGCCGTCCGAGACGCCGGCGTCGGCATACAATTTGCTCAGGAACGGCTTGTTCATCAGGCGATATGTGATGCCCGAGGTATGCGTGAGCAGATCGTGAATGGTGATCTCGCGAGAAGCCTCGACTGTGTCGTATGACGTGCCATCCGCCGACGGGACGAGCACCTTCATGCCCTTGAATTCGGGCACGAACTTCGACAGCGGATCGGTCACGCTCAGCTTGCCGTCCTGTACAAGGATCATCACAGCGACCGAGGTGATCGGTTTGCTCATCGAAGCGATGCGGAAGATGGTCGTCTCGGAGAGCGGGATCTTGGCTTCGGCGTCCTGCATGCCCGCGGTCGAAAAGAAGGCGACCTTGCCATGGCGCGCG
>CAZLDF010000476.1:0-4618 GCA_964558095.1 uncultured Isosphaeraceae bacterium
TCATTATGCAAAAGGCACGCGGTCATCCGCCGAGGCGGACTCCCACCGCTTGTAAGCGCACGGTTTCAGGTGCTTTTAACTCCCCTTGTCGGGGTGCTTTTCATCGTTCAGTCACCTTACTGGTTCACTATCGGTCGTTGAGTAGTATTTAGCCTTACGGGGTGGACCCCGCATGTTCACACAGAGTTTCACGAGCTCCGTGTTACTCCTTGAGACCTCTTCGCTTTGTCAACGCTACAGGACTGTCACCTTCTTTGGTTGTCCTTTCCAGAACACTCACGTCAACTCCGCGTCGATTCTGTCTCCTCCGCCATAGGCGGATTTGGGCTGGTCCGCGTTCGCTCGCCGCTACTGACGGAATCGCGTTTGCTTTCTTTTCCTCCAGCTACTGAGATGTATCAGTTCGCTGGGTTTGCTCCGACACACTATGCATTCATGTGACGGTTACCAGAATTGGTAGGGTTGCCCCATTCGGAAATCCCAGGATCACAGCTTGGTTACCAACTCCCCTGGGCTTATCGCAGGTTCCCACGTCCTTCATCGCCTCTCAACGCCAAGACATCCACCGTGCGCCCTTACCGACCTCATCGCGCCGACCCGACTCCGACGACAGAACTAGCAAACTCGTCGTCTTCATCCATGTGCGGCCGGCGCCAATCGCTCGATTCGAACGTTCTCGGTGTCTCGTAGCCATGTCAATGCCCACCGGGGAGGTGGACCATCGCATGGCCCGCGACATTATCATCTTTCATGACTTGTCAAAGAGCTTTTTCGTCGCCGGGCTCGGCCCGGAGTGACGACGAGGGGACGAACAAGTCGTCCCCTCTGGAGCGTCGCGTAGCATAGGCGCTTTCCCGACGCTGTCAACTGCCCCAACCCACTCATACGGCAAAAACCGCTCGCGAATTCACCCGCCGCTGCTGGCCACCGCCGGGGACGGGCGACTGAGATCAACCTGGTTGAGCAGTTCGTCACGCCGGGGGTCATCCGCTTCGCGAACCGGGTCTCGCCGCTCGCTGACTTCCCCTGTGCGCAGGTTCTGCAGGACCACCAACGCGCCGAAGCCGGTGCGAAGCCGCTCGCCGTCGGCTTGAATGTCTGGCACGACGTCCAGGACGAACCACTCGGTGCTGAAATCGACATCGATGGCCGCGCCGTCGGCGGACCGCTGTTCCCTGACCTCGCCGACCTGGTCGCCGGGCTTCACGGTGAACTCCGCATTCCACCACCGTCCGTCTTCGAACTTGAAGACCTCGAGCTTGGCGTGCCCGATGTCGCTCACCCCGGCGACGCCGATGTCGCCCGCCGGGCCGTAGGCGCGGGTCACGAAATCGACCAGCGGCGGCTGCACCTCGATCGGCTCGGACCACTCGCTGGCCGGCGAATCGAGCGTGATGTTCTCTGCGAAGTGCTGCTGGTCCTTGGTGAGCAAGAGGCCGCGCGCGTAGAACGGATTGGCGATCTTGACGATGAAGCGATATCGATATGTGCGGCCGGGCTCGATGTCGAGATCGTGCGCCCAGATGAGCAGTTCGTCCTGCTGCAGCGGATCGATCACCTCGACGTCCTCCAGGCGCGACTGGACGATGACGCCAAGCTCCTCCAGCTCCGCACGAATCTTCTCGAGGCGAAGATCCATCTCATCGAGCTGTCGATAGAGCTTTGCGCAGGTCTGGCGATCGCGTTCCTTCTGCTGGGGAGCGCCGGTGGGGTCGGCGCGCCCTTGGCCCGCGCCGCCGGAGGAGCTGGTGCCGGCGTCGCCGCCAGGGGGGGGTGTTCCGCCGCCGCCGCCTCGACCGCCCCCGCCGCGCCCTGAAGTGCCCCCGCCGCCTCGACCGCCCGCGCCTCGGCCGGGATCCTGCGGTTTTTCGGGCCCCTCTTTCATGCTCTCGTCACAACCGCGCTCCTCGAGCTGTGTCACCAGGCCGGCTCGTCGTTGTTGCAGATCATCCAGACGGCGCTGCAAGCTGCGAATGCGCAGCTCTTCCTCGCTTAGCTCCTGTTCCTGGTCCGCCTGCGGCTGGACGTCGTCGTGATCGTTGAGACCCGGCGCGGTCCAGTAGTTGTTCCTGGTCGCGAAGAATGGAGGCTGCACGATCTGCATTTGGGCCGCCGAGTCTGACAACTCCTCCAGCATGCGGTCGCGAGTGCGCGCCATCACCTCGCCCGAAAGTTCACTGCGGTATGTGAACTGCCCGGGAAGAGCGTCAACCACGGCGAGATTGACCCACTCGCCGTCCACGTATTCTTCACGTTCAAGCACCACATCAAGCGCGTACACGCGGTTCTCGTGCAGCTTGACGGGAATCGCAGAGAAGTCGTCGCCTTCCTCGTTGAACTGCCTGCGGAGGTCAGCCGTGTCGAACACCGCCGATGGCGTCGTCCAAAGCACATCGTAAGGCGGCTGCGTGAACATGGCCGCCAAACTTTCGTTTTCATCAATCGCCGACTGCGCAAGCGCATCCTGTGTTTGTCGCGTCTGCAGACGCGTCGGAGGCAGCGGCTGCGGCAGCTTGTACCGCTTCACACCATCCGGATCGAAGACTTCACCGGAGCCCAGATCGACGCCGCGCTGAATGGCAGCCACGAGCGTCGCCCTCGCGATCACCGGCTCTTCGATCGCGGTGGCAAAGCGCTCGCTCAATTCCCGCGGCTTGGGGATTCCGATGTCCGACCCGGACTTCCCGGAAATCACCGCATCCACGCGGCGAGCTTCCGCTTCGATGAATGCATCGATTTCGCCGGGCGCGATGACCTGACCGCCGACCGTGGCGGCGTTCGGATTGCCGACGAACTGGAGCGCCGTCAGCGCCACGAACACCAGCACCGCAGCGCCCAGCACGATGTACTCGAGATACTGCTCCCAGAACGGAATGCCCTTCACTTTGCTCATGGCGTGATCTCTGCGGGTTGGCCGCTTGCTGCCGCGCCGCGGCACGCGGGCGGCTTCCACTCTCATCCGATGGTATCGTCGGGTTCGCCACCGGAACCCGGCTGCGATTTCTTCTGCAGGGGGATGCCCAGCATCTGCTTCGTGTCGTCGGGCATCAAGGGAATCATCCACTCGCGAAGCCAGATGGTTTCGAGCTGGATGTGCACTTCCGACACCGGATCGCTGCCGTAGTAAAATCCTTCGCGCAAATCGGCGTACGAATCGCGCGGGCGCAGGTCCATGTCGAGCACGGTGAAGAAGTTCTGCTTGCAGAGGCTGTTGAGCACCGCGGGAATTCGGTCCGTGCTGAGCACAAGCTGAACATCGACGAGCACAACGTCATACAGCGGGTTTGTCACGCGACCGGTCAGCGATGAACCATAATCGACCGGCGTTGCGGCTTTCCAGCTGGGAAGCCCGCGGGCGCCCGAACCGGCGGCGGGACGATCCGCGTCGAAATCTTCATCCGAGTCCGAGGAATCGCCTCCCATCGTCGCGGCTCCGCCCGATCGACCCTGCGGCGGTCTGCCCGAAGTGGCCGCGTTCCCGGACCCGGTCGAGCGGAGCCACACGCTGATTCCGAGCACCCGTTTCACCGGTGCGTGCGCCACGGTCTGGTCATCGGCGTTGGATTCGTTGGCCGCGTGAAGTCCCTTGAGAATGTCCTCGCAGATCCAGAGTTCCCATTGGTGGTTGTACCACGCGCCAAGGGGCCACTCCGGCATGGTCTGCAGGTCCCACGACGGGAGCGTGAACAAAGACTTGTCCGCGTAGAAGCTCACCTGACGAGCGGCCTCGGCGTACTTCGTCCGCCGCTTGCTCGCCAGCTGCGCATCCAGTCGCTGCCGCTCTTCCTCAGTGAGTTCGTCCGACTCGTCCTTCTGGAGTGATTGCGCCAGGAATGCGCTGCGTTCATGGTTGATTTCCGCGACCATCGCGGCGCTATCCGGCGGCGAACCCGCGCCGACTTCCCCGAGCAGTGCTTCGAAAGCGGTCAACAGCAGGCCGTGGAACACTCCGGGCTTCTCCAGCCGCAGATGCGGCGGCGGCGCGGGCAGGAACTGCGGATCCAATACGTCGCGGCCCTTGCGGTTCAGGGCGACCGCCGCGGCCCGCACCTGCTCCGCGTCCGCCTTCATCAACTCGACCGCGGCCTGATACTCCCGGAGCAAGTCGTCGTTGACATACGTCAACCGCTCCGATCCGTCCTCGTCGGGGACGCTCACTTTGAGCGCGTCGAGCTGTCCCTTCAAGCGCGCTCGCGCCTGCACGTCATCACGGACGCTCGCGTTCATGCTCGACGCGACAAACGGCATCGACACCAGCGCACCGATCATCAGCGCGACGAACACGACGATGAGCACGTTCGACTTGATCCAGTCGAGCACCTGGCTCATGACGCTTTCTCCGAGTGCGGATCTGCCAAGGTCAGCGAGTCTTCATCATCCGTCGAAAGAGGGCCCATCGACTTGGGCCGTTCCAGAATCTCGACTTCAAACGTGATCGTCGCGTGGTAGAAGCCCGAGCCGGGCGGGAATTCGCTCGGCGGGCCGTGGAGCGGTGCGATCTCGTCAAGCGCGCGCATTGCCGCTGGCACATCGCCGCTCTGTCCGAGGGAGCCGGCGCCTTTCGAGCGCTGGTGGAGCCAGTGGACCTACCCATCGAATTCATGCGACAAGATTACCT
>CAZLDF010000477.1:0-2638 GCA_964558095.1 uncultured Isosphaeraceae bacterium
CGATGCTCGCCAGGCGTGTGCGGTCGGCCTTGAAATAGACCAGAAAGTACACGCCGCGCTTGTTCCCGCCGATTTCGTACGCCAGGCGGCGCTCGTCCCATTTGCGAAGGGTGATGACTTCAGCGTGAGCGCGATTGAGGATTTCCTTGAGATGATCGACGGCGTCGCGAAGGTTCGCCGTCGCGGACTGCGAAAAGAGGAAGAGTCCTTCGTAGGTGTTGATGCGAGTCTCGGTCATGGGCATTCCTTGTGGTTGATTGTTCGTGCTTCGTTGTTTCTTGTTCGTTGTTCGTTCGTAGTTGGTGTGAGGAGGGCAGATGGGGGGGGGCGTTGGGGGTCGCTCGTCATGCGGTGATGCGGCGGTTGAAGCGGTTCATGGTTTCGACGATGCCGTGGTTGAGCCAGCAGACGGCGGCGTCGGCTGCTTCGTTCAGGGCGGCATCGACGAGCGGCTTTTGGTCGGGGCGGAAGTGGCCGAGCACGTAATTCTTCTGCGGGATCGCCCCGGGCGCATCGACGCCGATGCGCAGCCGCGCCCAGGATTCCGTGCCGAGCTTCTGCACGATGTCTTCCAGGCCGTTGTGCCCGCCCGCGCTGCCGTCGGCGCGGAGCCGAATGCTCCCGCAGGGAAGCGCGACGTCATCGACGATGACCAGCAGATCGGTCGCGGGATCGAGCTTGTAGAACTGCACTGCCTCGGCGATGCACTGGCCGGAGCGGTTCATGTACGTCGTCGGCTTGATGAGCAGAAGCTTTTCGTCGCGATGGTTCGTCTCGATGGCCAGGCCGTGGAATCGCGCGCGGGCGATTTCGCCCGAACCCAGGCGCCGGGCCAGTGAATCGAGCACGAGAAACCCGACGTTGTGCCGGGTTTCGTCGTACTCGACGCCGGGATTGCCCAGGCCGACGATCAGCTTCACGACTTGTCTTCCTTCTTCTGCTCCTTCTCCGCGGCCTTTTCCTTGGCCTTGGTCTCGGCGATGACTTCAGGCTCCGCGGCGCCCTCGACGGCGACCGCGGCGGCCTCGCCGACCGCGACGGCTTCCTCAAACACGAAGCTGATGTGCGCCACGACCGTCTCCGGATCGAGCTCGGTGCGCAGGCCCGGCGGCAGCGTGATCTCGCCGACATGGAACACGTTGCCCATCTTGGAAAGATCGACGCGGATTTCGCCGGGGATGTCCTTCACCTTGCAGATCACTTCCAGCTCGGTGATGTCGTGCGTGAGGACGGAGCCGGGCTTGGTGGCTTCGATCGGCGCGCCGTAGAACTTCAGGTGCACGCGAACGGTCACCTCTTCGTTGAGATCGACGCGCGCGAAGTCGATGTGGATGACGTCGTCGCCCATCCAGCCGAACTGCAAGTCCTTGACGAGGCAGGTTTCGGTCGCGCCGGCGACATCGACGTTCATCACGTGCTGGCCGTGATGCAGGTGATGGAGGACTTCCTTGGCGTTGAGCTGAACGGGAAGCGGGTCGATCCCGTGGCCGTAGATGATCGCGGGAAGCTTGCCCTGCTTGCGCAATCGCTGGCAATAGCGGCTTCCGATGCGTTCGCGCCGCTCGGCGGTGATCACTGGAGTTTCGTGTGCCATGATGGAGTGTTCCTTGCGGAGAATCGAAAAATCAAAGTGTCAAAGTGTCAAAGTGTCAAAGTGAGAAAAGTCCAAATGTCCAAATGGTGGGCGGCGCTTTCAAGAGTCTGATCCTGTCTCCTGTCTCCTGTCCCCTGTCTCCTGTCCGCCCTTATGCCTAGTCCCTAATCCCTAATCCCTAATCCCTAATCCCTGGTCCCCGCCCTCATCGTTTCGTCCCGATGCTGTCGCGAAAAAGCGCGGAAATGGACATGTCGTGGTGGATGCGGTGCACCGCGTCGCCGAGCAGGCGCGCGACGGTGAGCATCTGCAGCTTGTGCTCGATCGGCTTGAGGCGGTCGCCGTTGGGGATCGTGTCGCTGACGACCACGCGGCTGACCCACGGTTCATTGAGCCGCTCCATCGCCAGGCCCACGAGCACGGCGTGCGTGGCGGCGGCGAAGACGTTCTTCGCGCCCTGGTTCATCACCAGTCGCGCCGCTTCGCACACCGTTCCCGCCGTCGAAATGATGTCGTCGATCATCAGCACCGTGCGATTGCTCACGCTGCCGATCAGATTCTTCGACGCCACCTTCATGCCTGATTCGCGGCGCTTGTCGATGACGGCGAGGTCCGCGTCCAGCAGACTCGCGAACTGGTTGGCGACCTTAACGTTGCCGACGTCCGGCGAGACGATGACGAGGTCGCCCAATTCATCGCGGATTGACTCGAAGTATTCGACGAAGACCTTCGCCGCTGAAAGGTGATCGACGGGCAAATCGAAAAAGCCCTGAATCTGCGCCGCGTGCAGGTCCATGCACAGCACGCGATCGGCGCCCGCGGCGGTGATGAGATTCGCGACGAGCTTGGCGGTGATGGGCGTGCGGCCTTCGTCCTTGCGGTCTTGGCGCGCATAGCCGAAGTACGGAATCACCGCGGTGATGCGCTTGGCCGACGCGCGGCGAAGGCAGTCGATGTAAATCAACAACTCCATGAGGTTGGAGTTGACGGGATCGCTTGATGACTGCACGACGAAGCAGTCGCGGCCGCGCACGTCTTCCTCCA
>CAZLDF010000478.1:0-7441 GCA_964558095.1 uncultured Isosphaeraceae bacterium
GTAGGCGAAGCTCTTGCCGACGCCCGTCCCAGCCTCCACGAGCAGAGATTCGCGATTGGCGAACGCCGCGGCCACCGCGCGGGCCATCTCGATCTGCTGCGGCCGGACCTCGTAATCCGGCAATCGTTTGGCAATTGCCCCACCTTGTTCCAGAATGTGCGCGGCCGTCGCAGGCATTGAAGAGAATCTTAGGCAAAGCTGGAAGAGAACTCAAAGCACGCAATAACCATGCCGCGCATACTTAAGGCAGCTTGATAGTGTGGCACGGGCGTCCCGCCCGCGCTCCACGGCCGGGGCAGCGGTGCCACCCGGAACGTGAATATGAGCATCCTCCAAGCCATCGGCAACACCTCGCTTGTGCAGCTCACCCGCATTGTCCCGCCTGGATCCGGGAGGATCTTCGCGAAGCTTGAATGGGAGAACCCCACCGGCAGCATGAAGGACCGCGCAGCCCAGGCCATGATCGCTCGCGCCGAATCGGACGGTCGGCTCAAACCCGGAGGCTCGGTCGTCGAATACACCGGCGGCAGCACCGGCACATCGCTCGCGATGGCATGCGCCTCGAGGGGTTATCCGCTGCACATCGTCACCTCCGACGCCTTCAGCCGCGATAAACTCGACCACATGGCGGCGCTGGGCGCGAAACTCACACTCGTGCCCAGCGAGGGTGGGCTTACCACGAAGAAGCTCATCCTCGACATGATCGATGTCGCGCGCCAATTGAGTCAGGCGCCGCACACCTGTTGGATTGACCAGCTCAACAACCACGACAGCATCGCGGGCTACTTTCCGCTGGGCGATGAAGTCTTCAATCAAACTCGCGGCGGGATCGACGCGTTCGTACACAGCGTCGGGACCGCCGCGTCCATCCGCGGCGTCGCGACTGTCCTCAAGCGGCGCAAGCCGGGCGTCCGGGTTGTCGCGGTCGAACCGGCGGAGTCCCCGGTGCTGTCCGGCGGCTCCGCGGGCCCGCACAAGATTGAAGGCGTGGGGATTGGATACACGCCGCCGCTTTGGGAGCCTTCGCTCGTGGATGAAATCATCGCTGTCAAGACCGATGACGCAAAGGCGATGGCGCGGCGGCTGGCGCGCGAGGAAGCGCTCTTCGCCGGCACATCCTCCGGCGCGAACGTCATCGCGGCGATCCAGGTGGCGCAGCGACTGGGTCCCGGCGCGAAGGTGGTCACGCTGATGGTGGATTCGGGCCTGAAGTACCTGAGCACCGACGTGTTTCGACGCGGCTGAAGCGTCGCTGCAGTGTCACCGCAGCTCGCGTGCGCATGAGCGTTGAAGCTACCCGCCCGCGATCGCCCCGATGATCTGAAACGGCTCGGCGCCGCTTGCGACCGCCTCCGGAAGCGGCGCATGCGGCGACTCAAGCGAGAGGTCCTGCCCGCACGCGTAAAACCGCAGGAACGGCCGGCGCTGCTGGGTGATGTGGTCGCGGATCGTGCCGCGGAGCATGGGATATCGCGCCTCGAGGGCGTCCAGCACGGCGCGCTGCGTGACAGGGGTCTCATCGCCCAAGTCGAGCTTGACGTCGCCATCGACGCGCGCGAGCGTTCGCAGATGAAATGGGATGATGACGCGGATCATCGCGCCGATACCGATTCGCCGTAACGTGCGGTGCTCTTGATCCTCGATCCTCCGTGGTCTTTGAAGATCGAGGCGTAAGACTTCACCGCTTCTTCGGCGTTGCCGTCGAAACACAGACACGGGGTGATGCGTTTCATGGAGTGGATGATACTCCATCGTCGGCGGAAAGAACTGGCGACGCGCACGTGCGAATCAGACCCATTCAATGAAATAACCTTCATGCCCTCGCGCGCGCTTCGCGCCATGCGTGCCGCGCCGTGTTGTCATACACTTCCGCGTCCACCGCTTCGCAAAGGAGTTCACACATGACCTCAGCCGCCAGCACGACCAGCCCTCAGCCCGCCGGCAAGACCGCGGGCAACCCCCCCGGCAACACAGTTCGCCTCCACCGCGTGCTCCGCGCGCCCGCTGCGCGCATCTACAAGGCCCTCATCGACCCCGATGCCATGGTCAAGTGGCTCCCACCCCACGGCTTCACCGGCAAAGTCCACGGCATGGACGCCCGCGTGGGGGGAGGGGGGGGCTACAAAATGTCCTTCACCAACTTCTCCACCGGCACAAGCCACTCCTTCGGCGGGACGTTCATCGAACTCTCGCCGCACGAGCGCATCCGCTACACCGACAAGTTCGCCGACCCCAACCTGCCCGGCGAAATGCAGGTCACGGTCACGCTCAAGAAGGTGATGGGCGGCACGGACCTCGATATTGTGCAGGCGGGCATTCCCGCGGCGATCCCCGTCGAAATGTGCTACCTCGGCTGGCAGGAGTCGCTCTCGCAGCTCGCGAACCTCGTCGAGGCGGAGATTCCGGATGGGCCGTAATGCTGCTGGGTTTGGGCAAGCGCTGCCAATCTTTCTTCGGCTCGAACCGAGCCGCGCGTTAATGTGACTGTGGCTAAGCAATTCGAGATAGGAAACAAGATGGGTGCATGGGACGTGAAGGCGTTCGACAACGACGAGGCGTGTGACTGGGCGTTTGAACTTGAAGAAGTGAACGATCTCTCACTGGTGGATTCCGCCGTTGCAGACTTGGAAGCAAGTCCGGAATACATCGATGCAGGAATCGCAACATGCGCATTGGCGGCGTGCGAAGTGATTGCACGACTTCGCGGCAACGCGGGCTATGAAAATGCTTACACGGAAGACGTTGACAAATGGGTCAGCAAACACAAGATCATGCCCTCGCCGCAGCTGATCGCCCGTGCCGTCGCAGCCATCGATCGCATCCTCACCGAGAAATCAGAACTCGCCGAACTCTGGGCCGAGAGTGCTGACGGCGACAAATGGCGCGAAGCAATGCGCGATCTTCGCACCCGTTTGACAGCATGATTCGATTGCGCGGCGAGTTCCGTGTCCGGTTTCGCGTAAGAACGCGGACCCGGCAAACATACTACAAGCTGTGCGGAGTACACTGCCTTTATGAATCCGCTCAAGATCTACGACTACCTGACCAAAGCTCGCGAGCGCGTGTTCGACGCCGTGCGCCCGCTTTCGCCCCAGCAGTATCAACGCGAGTTCCCGTTCGGCCTCAAGACCATCGGCCGAACGCTCACGCACACCATGATCAGCGAGTGGTACTACATTCAGCGGCTCCAAGGCCGCACGGTGCCGCCCTACGAGCAGTGGCCGATCAAGGACGAGCACCCGCCCGCGTTCGACGTGATCGAGCAGACGTGGCGGGAGCAGGCGAAGAACACCCGCGCTGCTGTCGCCGGTGAGCAAGAGGGGGGGGATTGGCAACGCTCAATCACCTGGCTCAGCTTCCCCGATGACACAAGGGGCGGCAAGCGGTTCCACATCACCGCCGCCGCGGGCGACTTCTTCACGCAGCTCGCCCTGCACGAAGTCCACCACCGCGCGCAGGTCATGGCCATGCTGCGTCTTATGGGGGGCGAGCTGGGCCCCCCCGTGAAACCCTTGCAGGACCTCGACTACAACGACCTGATGTTCGAGCGCGTGGAGGCAGTGCAGTAATGCTCCCTCTCCCATTGGGGGGGGGTGCGAGAGGGCTGGGGTGAGGGCCTTCGTTCCCCTCTCCCATTGGGGGGGGCGGGAGAGGGGTTAGGGGTGAGGGCCGAAGTGCAACTGCGCTCGCGACGATGAGTGCATGCCCGAACCGCGAGCGCGGCACACGCCCCGAATGCGGCGGGCAGTTCGCTGCCCAAGCCGATGCAGCCCTGTGGAGGTCGCCGGGTTCAAGTGCAAGCAGTGAAGCCGGGCGAGAAGAGGCTTGAGTCTTGCAGAGGACCCAAGACAGAGGAAGCAGGGCTCTCCTGATACCATTAGCGCCGGAGAGGTTGAATGCCAGCCGATTCCCGGCAACCGGTTGCGCGCAATGACATGAACTCGAACCTCAAATCGCTGTGGTCGCAAGTTGCTCAAGTGTCGGACGGCGCGCACTGTCGGACTTGGGTAGATCCTGACAGCGGCCAGATACGAATGCCTGACGACTGGCCTTGGCCGTTGGCACAGACTCGCTTGGAATACCGTGCGTTCGGGGTGTTTCTGCTTTCCCACGCAATGCTTCATCATAGTCAGGAGCGAAACGCATGGGCGACCACGATGAACTTCTGCTCCCAACAAACTGCTCAAGAGTTCGCCGACATCGCAGTTGAAGGAGGGAACCTCGATCAATTCCTTGGTGCGAGGGTTCAGACCTTTGGCGAGTGGTCACAAAGCGTGCGCAGTACGAAACGGAGCGATGAGGAGCCAATGGGTTGGATTCGGATTCTGAAGAATAACCTCCTGTCTTGCTCAAATGACCAGCCGTCACGACTGAACCCCCCCATCATGATCGGGAACGCCATTGCCAAGTTCATGTTCGAAGTAAAGCTGGCTTTCGTCTTGGAGTCCATCTACATCCCCGGGCTGTACGCGCCCGTGTGCAGTCTTTGCGATCACCACCGTAGTCTCCTTACGGCGCCCGCTGGCGACTTGAAGCGTGCGTTTGATGACGTAGCTCGCACGGGGCAAAGCGACGCCGATGCGGTCGTTAAGAAATCAAGTGTGTGGCGCAAGCTGTTCAGACTCAGGTAACTCTACAGCGCGGGGTAGCGCGAGAACGGAAAGCCCACCGATGGGAATGACGCCAGACGATTTCTTCGAAACCTTCGTCCAAGGCAACTATCAAGACTACTTGCATCACCCGGGCTCCGTGCGGCACGCATTTAATGCGGCGGTTGCTGCTTCGCACATGGCGGACCATTACCACGAATACGAAAGGGTTCACAATCCGGCGTATCCGTACGGAACTGAGAGAGACGCGACGTCCGTCATGCAGGCAGCAAACGCGCAGACGCACGGCGCATTCAACTACCTTCGATCAATAGCGAACGCCTACAAGCACCTCTACCTACGCAGCACTCACGCAGATGTGTCATCCGCCGGCGCGATCTATTCGCTCTCCAGTCTCGATAGTGTCGATGACATTGCGGAGATCGTCGGTGAAGAAGAGGAGGAGAAGTCAGGGTCCGTACGCTTTACTGACAAGGCAGGCATCGAGCATGAATTCAAGCTCGTGCTCGATGCAGTGATGAAGCACTGGGAAGATCTGATGGGCGCGCAGGTTTGCTGTGAAGTTACAGCAGAGTCAAACACGCCAGGAGAAATCAAGCTCGCGAGTGAGAAACATCATTCTGTGGCCGATAGCAATCGAACATCCGACAGGGAAACCCAGCGCGCGCCCAAGACCACTCCGAGCTTTGGAAAGCTGATTTGGAACATGTTTGTCGTTGTAGTGATGCTTATCGCGGCATGGGTGTTGATCAACATGGCGATCGCGTTCCTCACTGTGTAAGCGATCGTGAAGCGGGCGTTTGAATTGGCTCTGAGGGCGGCTCGCTTCCTGACCCGGCAGGTTCGGTTGGCCCTTTTGTGGATTCGGTTCCCCTTTTGGCTCGTCCGGTTCGTGCTTTCGCATCGCCGGTTCGCCTTCTGAGGCGCTCGTGGAGCACCCCGGAACTTCCGCTTCTCTCCCCGGAACGTCCGCTGAGTCCCCCCGCGCCTTCGGTGGGCTCCCCGGTTACTCCGCTACCCTCCCCGGCGCCATCGCGGCCCCCCCCGGCGCTTTCGCTGGGCTCCCCGGCCCCCTGGCGGCCCTCCCCGGCGCGGTGGCTGGCACCCCCGGCCACTCCGCTGGGCTCCCCGCACGCTCCGCTTGACTCACCCGCGATGCAATCGCCTTGAATCACGCCGGGATTCTTGAGAATCATCCGCTCGTTGCTCGCAATCCCCGGCTCATCGCCATCAATGCGGCGGCGATCGCTTTCAATCCCTCAATCGCTCCCGGCGATCCGGCAGCCGGACGCGACAATCCCTGGTTCGTCCCCGAGAATCGCGCTGCGGTGCCCGCGAATGAGCCGCCGGGCGGGCAATTTCGGCCTGTTCCGCTGCTTCCGATAAAGCGAACCCTTCTGGGGATCGATGAGCAGTCTGACAGTGGTGCGCGCGTTCCCGAGCTCTGTGGAAGTCATCAACCCTCGTGCACCCCTTCGGGGTGCGGGAAAAGAGGATCGGGTCTCGCTTACCGGGGGTTACGCTCGCCCCCCCCGCGGGGGCTCGCTAGACCCCCGGCTACGAACGATCAGCCCTCCGGGCTGCGGCCTCTGACCAATCGCAGAAAAGGACGCTCACCATGGGACGATACAGGCAGAACATCGCACTGGAACGGCATCGCCGCAGGAAAGCTGCTCGCAGGCGTTTGGAATCGGACAAGTTCATTCCCACAGGCGACAGCGACTTCGCCCTGCGCGCGAAGAAGTTCGCGGAATACATCGAGGCCGACCCCGACCGTTACTTCGTCGGCAAGGATGATGTCACGATCATCACGCGCGCGGTCAGCACCTATCGCGATGCGCTGGCGAAGGCGACGAACCCGCGCATGCGCCGAACCGACCTGATCGTCGAGAAGGACCGCGCCCGCAAGGAAGCGGAGCGGATCGTCCGCAGCTACGCCAATCAGATTCGTGCGTGCCCGGACATCTGGAAGTCGCACAAGGAATTGATCGGGATCGTCGAGCGGCCGCGGAAGCTCACGCGGCGGACGTGCCCGAAGCAGCCGCCGGAGCTGGTGTTCGACGGCTCGCCGCCGGGGGGACCACATCGCCACACATGGACGCAGGGCGGGGCGGTCGGCAGGCACATTCTGCGGTTCACGGATGACTTGGAAGCGGGCAGGCGGGCCAAGCCGACGGGTGCTGCACGGCTGGAGCTGTTCTTCGATCTCGTGCCGCCGGGACAAGGGGGGGTGCCGCAGAGTCCGTATGAGCGCGGCTGGCCGAAGTATCTGCGGTCGTACACGAAGAACCCGATGGAGGTGGAGTTTCCGATGCCTATCGGAGGGGTGGGGGGGGTGGGGGGGGCGATGCTGGTGGTCTTTTGGGCGCGGTGGGCGGATGCGACGGGCGAGGTGAGTCGGTTCTCCAAGACATGCATCGCGCGCGTGGAGGGATGGACGGCCAATGCGCTTCCTGCCGGAACGGAAGCGCGAGAGGTCGAAACGAAGTACGTGTTCGTGCAGGCACCCTTTGCGCTGCCGGATCAGATCGACGTGCTCGATCATGCCGATGCGCGAAGAATGTTGCCTTGCGACCAGGCGTGAACGGCCGCGGCGTTATCGGAGTGTCTCGCGCGTGAACGCTTCCGCGATCTGTTCGCGGAATCGTCCCGTGCGCCGGTTCGACTCAAACGCCGGGCCGTATGCTCCGATAAGCCGGGGATGAAGAGCTATGCACTGTCGTGGCGCGCGGTCGGCGTCGCCGTTGTCGTCAGCTTCGTCGTGACGTTCGCAGCCGGTTGCGCGGGCGCTGGAGGAGGCGCGGGGGGGGCGGGGGGGGCGACGGGGGGGA
>CAZLDF010000479.1:0-4331 GCA_964558095.1 uncultured Isosphaeraceae bacterium
GTTTCCGATCGAGGAGTTGCCGCGCGCAAGCGTCAGCACCTGCTCATTCAACTGCAGCGCTTCCTGTACTCGCCCGCGATCACTCACCAGCTTCGCCAGATTGGCCAACAGAATGACGGAGCGTGGATGAGATGGACCAAACTGGGTGGAGTAGCCATCGAAAGCGCGGCGCAACGCCGATTCAGCTTCCTCCAAGCGCATCTGTGCCGAATATACATGAGAGAGATTGTGCAAGACGCCGAGAGTCTGAGGGTTGTCTTCTCCCCAGACCTCGCATGCCAAGGCGTACGTTTGACTGAGAGTCGTTTCCGCTTGCTGCTCGTGACCGAGTTCCAAATGTGCGCTCGCAATCCCTTCCATGATAGAGATGGTCGTGGAGTGCCGGCTACCGAAGACTCGCTGAGCGCGCTGCAATGCCAATTCGAACATATCCAGAGCTTGCTCATAGTGTTCGGCTGCCAATCGCTGCAGAGCGAGATTGTACGCGGAAGTGATCGTCGCGGGATGATCCGGTCCGAAACTGGCTTCGCGCAGACTCAACGCTCTCTCAAGCAACTGTGCAGCCGCCTTGTGATTTCCTAAGTCCCACTTTACGAGCGCCAAAGCATTCAACGGGAATGAGAGCTCCGGCGCATGGCTGCCGAGTACCTGCTCCATGGACACCGCAACGTCTTGAAAAATGCTCTCAGCCTCTGCCGGCGAACCCCTCTGGTGCAGCGCGGAAGCAAGACTGGACTTGCAAACCCAAATCTTTTCATGCTGCGGGCCCAGCACCGGCTCCTCGCGCTCAATCGTGATCGCTAGCAAGGTCATCGCCTTGTCCACCGACTCCGCGCTGCCGATGTGGAGCCAGATAGATGCAAGAATCTGAACGGTGTCCATGCAGGTCAACGAGAGATCCGCGCTTGGCTCCGCACACAATGTCATCGCGTCAGAAAGCAACTCCTCTGCCTGGGTGAACTCATCGATCTTTAGATACGTCAGGGCAATCACATTGCGAAGGCGCAGCGAAACGACGGGATCAGTCGAATCCTGTAACTTCAAGTCAGCAACCGCCGTGTTCAGAATCGTCTCAAGCAGCCGCGTGTCGCCGCCCTGCGCCGTATCCGGGCTTACTCCCGACAAGATGCTCTCGAGGAAGTCCGCCGCCTGCTGATACCTGCCCGCCTCGAGCTCCGCCCGATCGGCCTCCTGCTGCGCCCGCTCCGCTTCGCGCGCCGCCTGTTTCGCGGCTTCGTCGGCCTGCGTGCGCAGGCCGCGTTCGCGTTCTTCCGACGCGAGCGCGCGGAACATCGCCCATGATGTGCCCGTGATCCCCGCGAGCAACACCAGGATGACCATCGCGGCGCTTCCCACAAGAAGCCGGTTGCGCTTGGCGAACTTGCGGAACTGGTACGCAGCGCTCGCCGGCCGCGCGATGATCGGTTCATCGTGCAGAAAGCGGCGAACGTCCGACGCCAGGTCCGCAGCGGTCTGATAGCGACGAGCCTTGTCCTTTTCGAGCGCTTTGCCGACGATCGTCTCCACGTCGCCGCGGAACGCGCGATTCACCTGGCTCAAGCGCGAAGGGTCGTCCTCGCGGATGACGCGCACGGCCTCGTGCAGCAGCTTGCCCTCGATGCGATAGGGCAGCTCGTCCGTGAGCAGTTCATACAGAATCACGCCGAGCGCATAGACGTCGCTTCGCGTGTCGATCTGCGCGGAGTCGCCGGCGGCCTGTTCGGGGCTCATGTACGGCACGGTGCCGACGACCTGGCCGACGCTGGTTTGGATCGTGGTCGCGCGGATGTCCGAGTCGGTCGAGCGCGCCACGCCGAAGTCGAGGATTTTCGGCCGGCCATCTTCGGAAGCGAGCACGTTACTCGGCTTGAGGTCGCGATGGATGACGCCCTGGCTGTGCGCGTCCTGCACCGCGTCGCAGACTTGCGCGAAGAGTTCCAGCTTCTTGCGCACGTCTAGCGCGTTTTCCTTCGCATAGTTCAGCAGCGGGCGGCCGCGGATCAACTCCATCGCGAAATAGGGCATCCGTCCCTGCGGCGTGTCGGCGGCGCCGGCGTCGTGAATCTGGGCGATGCCCGGATGCTGCAGCCGCCCGAGCATCTGCGATTCGTACTCGAATCGCCTGAGCATCTGCGGCGTGGCGAAGACCGGGCGAATGACCTTCAGCGCCACGCGGCGGCGCGGATTGTCCTGTTCGGCCTCGTACACCCGGCCCATGCCGCCTACGCCGATGAGCTGGCAGATGCGATATGGCCCGATGGCGTCGGGCACCTCGTCCTCGCCCGCTTCGAACACCGATTCAAGCCGGCTCCGCACGCGCTCGCTGATGTGCGGATCGTCAAGCAGGCCGGTCGCGCGCGCATCGAGCGCCAGAAGCGATCGCACTTGCGACGGCAGCAGCGGCTCGTCGATTTCAATCTCCGCCAGCTTCGATTGGCGTTCGCTCTCGGGCAGGTCGCACACATCGAAGAAGACCTCGCGAAGACGTTCATACTGCCGGGGATTCATGAGTCTTCTCCCGTGCCCAGGTCGATCATCAGCCACGCTCGGGCCATGCGCCAATCGCGCTTGACGGTCTCCTGCGAAATGCTCAGCAGGTCGGCGATCTCGTGCACGGTCAGGCCGGCCAGGAACCGCATCTCGACGATCTGCGCCTGCCGCTCGTGTAGCGCGGCCAGGCGATCCAGCGCATCGCTGAGCTCGAAAATATCGACTTCCGTTGTAAGAGACGAAGAATCGGCGTCCTGAAGGGCAATTCGGCGCCAGCCGCGGCCTCGCTTCTGGGCCCCGCGCTCGCGGGCGTGGTCGATGATGATGTGGCGCATGGCCTTCGCCGCGACGGCGAGAAACGCGTCGCGCGTCAGCGGCTGGTCATTGTCCTGCCGCAGCAGGCGGAGATAAAGCTCGTGCACAAGCGCGGTGGGATGCAGCGTCTGGTGGGGGCCGTTGGACGGCGCGACACGCGATGCGAGTTCGCGGAGCTCGTCGTACAGGCGCTCCAGCAGGTCGTCAAGATGCTCCCGGCGTGCATCGACCATGATTCTCAGCGCCTCAGCGACTATTCACTTGCCGGCCCCCCGGAGCCCCCGACCCCCCGGGACTCCCTCGCGCCCCCTCTCCTGCACCATCCAGAAGTGGGCCATACTGGACTTGAACCAGTGACCTCTTGTGTGTCATACAAGCGCGCTAGCCAACTGCGCCAATGGCCCGTGTCTTTGCGGCATCCGCAGGATTGATTGTACCCGCCTTGCAAGGCGATGCACAATCGCGCGTAAGTCCGCGTGGCAGCGAAGGATACGTCGCGGCCGGCCCGCCGGCAAATGCCAGGCCCGCACGCTCGCCCCGCTGCGGTCGAGTTTCCCGACTTCGAGGCATCGACCCGGAAGGGGAATGATGACGCAGCAGCGCTTGATGAGCCTCGCATTGACCCCGCCGCCGCGGCGAATCGCTGGCGGAGAACTTCAGAACTTGCGGCACGAGGTCGTCTGGCTCGTGACCGACACCGGCGCAAGGGGGGGGCAGGTTGAGCAGGTGCGGCTCCGGTTCCCATTCTCCCCGGTTGTACAGACTCGGGACATGGGTGACCGCTGATGCAGCGTCGTCAGCGGCGACAGGGGACTGGGGACTGGGAACGTCTTCAAGGCCGCGATGTTGTCGTTGGCGTGGTGTGGTGCACATGCACGGAACATACGACTGGGACCTCTCGCTGGCGACGATCAGATCGGCGAGAGCGTCACCTTCGTGCGCGACGCTACGCGTTTCAACCGTTTTCTCGATTGGGCAACACAATCCAGCATTTCGGACGACCGCCTCGGCGGGCGAACGCGGGCGGCGTGATCGACGTAGGATTCGCATGCCCACTTTCATGAACAACCTGAAAACCGCAGTCCTCCTCGGCGGCCTCTTCGGCCTGCTGATTTGGGTCGGCAGCTTCTGGGGCACGCAGGGGATGATCGTCGCTGGCGTCTTCGCCACGCTGATGAACGTCGCCGCGTGGTTCTTCTCCGACAAGATCGCCATCGCAGCGATGCGCGGCGTCGAGGTCGATGAACGCAAAGTCCCCGAGCTCTACGACACCGTCCGCCGCTGCGGGGATTCCCATGCCGCGGGTCTATCTCTGCCCGCACCAGGCGCCCAACGCCTTCGCGACCGGCCGCAATCCGCGCCACAGCGCCGTCGCCGTGACGGAAGGGCTCTATCGCCTGCTCGATCGCGATGAGATCGAGGGCGTCATCGCGCACGAAATCGCCCACATCAAGAACCGCGATACGCCGACAAGCTGCATCGCGGCGACGATCGCAGGCCTTTTCAGCATGCTCGCCTACTCGGCG
>CAZLDF010000480.1:0-5003 GCA_964558095.1 uncultured Isosphaeraceae bacterium
GCATGGGCTAATCGCGGCGTCTGGGCTGGCGCCGCATGCTGCGCCAGCCGCGCCGCTAAGAAACTCGATCATCCAAGCGTCATGGCACTTCACACACTGCAATCCGCGTCCCAAGCGCATCGCGCGGCGCGCACATGCCCCGGCTGCGGAGCGCCGCCGTGTGACCCGTCCATCGCGAGGACGGAACTGGATGCGACTGTCATGGTTCATTGTGAATCATGCGGTCTGCTCTATCGCAGGTCGCCGTCGGATGCCGACGAGTCGGCGTACTGGGCGCAGTACGCCGCGAGCGCTCGCGAGCAGGCGTACGATGCGCTGCGCGAGCCGTTTCACGACATCTGGTGGAAGCGCGTGCGATCACTGCCGCGAACCAGGCCAGCAGCCGATCGGCGACCACGCGTGCTGGACGTCGGCTGTGTGCCTGGCTCGCTTCTGGAGCGCGCCATCCGCGATGGATGGGAAGCGCATGGCGTGGAAACCTCCGCGGCACTGTGCGACCTCACCGTCCGTCGTTGCGCCGCGGCGACAGTATGGCAGGGCTTTCTCGAATCGATCGACTTCGGCGATGTGCGGTTCGACCTCGTCGTCCTCGGCGATTGCTTGCGGCACGCCTCGCGGCCGCTGGACCTCCTTGTCAAAGCCCACGACCTGCTGCTGCCCGGCGGCGCGCTGGTCATACGCGAAATCGACGCGCGCCATACGCGGCATCGCGAGCGGCTGCGCAAGCCGAACCCGTGTGACATGCAATTCTTCGCTGACACATCGCTCATGCTCATGCTGGTTCGCGCCGGCTTCACCGAGATCAGCGCTTCGAATGCTCCGATGTCGCTGATGACCAATCGCCGCGCGCGATCGCTCGCCAAACGCGCACCGCGCGCTCATCGCCTTGCGCTCGCGGCGGCGAACCGGGCGTTCAACGCCATGGCACCGATCGAACGGCTGTGCGGCAGGCGAATCACGCCATCGTTCATGATGGTCGCCCATCGTTCACAGGTAGTTTGCCGCCAACCCAATGAAATGAAAGACCTCGCGCTATGACGCAGATTGTCACGATTCCCGACACAGCGCGCCGGATCCTGGCGGCGACGGGGGCGCCATTCACCGAGGCGGACGGGCGCGAAGTGCGCCTTCGCCGCCAGTGGATCGTGCAGCGCGCGGATGAACCCAAACCGTTTGATCACTGGATCCGCCGGCCGTTGAATGCATCAATGACGCTCGTGCATCATCCGGAAACGCGAATCACGCAGGTCGGCACGGCGGACGAGGGCGTGACCATCATTGGCATTGCCGTGCTGCCCGACGAACCTCTGCGCGACGTCATGGACTTGTTTGCGCAGCCGGGCCAGCGCTCGCACGACGCGATCGTCCGCTCGTTGCGGCATGTCGGTGGAACGTATGCGCTGATCCGGCACGACTCGAAGGGCGTGTGGATCTACACCGATGCCGGCATCATGGGCGTGTACCACGCCGACGGCCGCGCCGCTTCCACGCCGCGTCTGCTTCCCGACTTGCAGCGCGACGCGGCGATCGATCGGGCGTTTCCGCTGGGGGGGGCCGGCGGCGCCAACGAGTGGTATCCCGGCTCGCTGACGCCCTTCCTCGGCGTGCGCGCACTGCTTGCAAACCATTGCCTGTGCGTCGAGTCGGGGCGCTCGCAGCGCTTCTGGCCCGTCGCGGACATCGCGCCGGCAGCGCCCGATGCGCACATCGATCGCATCTGCACAATCCTTCGTGGCATGATGATCGGCGCGGCGCGCCGCGGCGACTTGCTGGTCGGCCTGACCGGCGGGCGCGACAGCCGCACGGTGCTCGCCGCGGCGCAGCCCATCGCAGGCGACTGCGAGTTGTTCACGTTGCGATCCGAGCACACCGAGGCCGGCGACATCGAATTCCCGCGAGAGATGGCGCGGCGATTCGGCCTGCGGCATCGGTTTGTCGATGTCGCTTCATCCGCGTCGCGCTGGCTCATCAACTGGTATGACGAAATGACGGGCGGCATGGTGGTCGGCGCTGGCCGCCAGGCCGTCGATGCCTGTCGCGAGCTGTCGGGCCTCAATCGCATTCACGTCAACGGCGCGCTGGGCGAACTCGCGATGCCATACTACTGGCATTCCGCCAATCCTCGCTCGGTGCGATTGCGCTCGCTGGCGAAGAAGCAGGGAAGCAAGCCGCCGATGATCATGGCGGCGGTGCGCGAATGGTTCGAGAGCGTCGTCAAAGGGGGGGGGCACCTCAACGCGGCGACGATCTACAACCTCATGCACCTCGAACAACTCGGCGGCCGATGGTGGAGCGCGGTGGAAACGGCGGGCAGCTTGTTCTACGAATCGTTCACGCCGTTCTGCCACCGTGAATTGTTCGAGCATCTGTGCGCGCTGCCGCCGCGGATGATCTACGAGAACGGGCTGCGGCGGGAATTCGTGCGGCGACTGTGGCCGGATCTCTTGAGCGTGCCGTATTGCCGGCCGTCGAGGCGTCTGGCGGCATATGTGCCGCGCCACCTTAAGGAAACCGCGAAGTGGATCGTCGATCCCGTCCATCGCCGCAGCCGCCGCGCCGATGCGCAACTCCCGCAGGTGACGACTCTGCCGATCGATCGAGAGAGGCTGGCGGCATGATTCGGACCGTAGGCGCGATCGGGACGTTGCCGCAGCGCGCGCGACAGACGCGGGCGATGCGCGCGTTCTGCGCTGCGACGCGGACGCTTGTGCTCACGTTCGACGATGGGCCAGGCGAGCGATTGACCGCGAACATTTTGCGATTGCTCGACGAGTTCGGCGCGAGGGCGACGTTCTTCGCACTGGGTTGTCGCGCAGAACGATCGACACGATTGATGGACGAAGTGCTCGCTCAAGGTCACGAAGTCGGATGCCACACCTATGCGCACCAGAACGCGTGGCGGAACAGCGCGGGGCGGTCGGTGGAAGATGTGAGGCGGGGGTTCGAAGTGTTGTCGCCGTGGCTGGGTCCGCGGCCGCTGTTCCGTCCGCCCTACGGAAAACTGACGGCGGCGACGAAGCGCGCGGCGAAGGTTCGCGGCGCGCGCATCGGCTGGTGGACGCACGCGACCAACGACACCGCCGCGGCGGCGCCCGATCCGAATCTCGCGACCGAGCCGGTCATCCGCAATGAAGGCGGGGTTGTTCTGATGCACGACTTCGACCGCGGCGAGCATCGGCACGCTCTGGTCATGGCGATGACGCATCGGCTGCTTCGCAGCGCTGCGGAGCGCGGCTGGCGCGTGCTCACGCTGAGTGAGCTGCTCGATGAAATGGCGCATGAGCCGAACCGAAGCGCCGATGGCGTCGATCATCGCGCCTGGAGTGCCGGAGCGAGTTGAGCTTGTGGCCGCACGTCACGGGCGAGACGCCCGTGCCACCGCCCTGTGAGCCCCTCATCATCATGCAGCCGGACCTGACGGTCATCATCATCAGTTGGAACACAGCGAATCTGCTGCGCGCCTGTCTGCGCTCGGTGCTCACCCAGTCCAACAAGCTGTCGCTGCAGGTGATCGTCGTGGACAACGCTTCGAGCGACGGCTCGGCCGACATGGTCAACCGCGCGTTCCCGCAGGTGGCGCTGATTCGCAACGCGACGAACGTCGGCTTCGCCGTCGCCAACAATCAGGCCATGCGCCAAGCGCGCGGCCGGTACGTGCTGCTGCTCAATTCCGACACGGTGGTCCTCGGCGACGCCTTGCAGACCGCGTGCGATTACATGGACAAGAACCCCGACGTCGGCGTGCTTGGCACGCGCGTCCTCAACACCGACAAGACCGTGCAGCTCACCTGCTTCGCCGACCCCAGCCTGCTCAACATGGCGCTCCTGGCGCTCGGGCTGCACCGGTTGCCCTGGCCCCGATTCCTCGGTCGCGACCGCATGCGCCACTGGCGGCGCGACTGCGAGCGCGATGTGGACGTCGTGACGGGCTGCTTCTTCATGATTCGCCCGGCCATGATGCAACAAGTCGGGCTGTTTGACGAGCAATTTTTCTTCTATGGCGAAGAGACCGACTGGTGCATGCGAATTCGCAGCGCTGGGTGGCGCGTGCGCTTCGCGCCCCTGGGCGAGGTCATCCACCACGGCGGGGCAAGCGCCGGCATGCTGCACGAGCGCAAGGGGCTTCTGCTCGCCGACGGCCTGGTCCGCGTTCACGCCAAACACCACGGCACGGCCTCGGCCGCGTGCGCCTGGCTGCTGCTGCTCCTGGGCAACGCGCTGCGGGCAATCGTGTTCGGACTTCGCGGCATGCTCCCGAAGCAGTATGAATCGCGACGGAGCGCGATTCGATTCGCGCAGATCGTGCGCGGTCTGATCGGCGTGAAACGCAGCGGGGCAAGCCCGCTCGCGAAACTCGGCGCGGGGTCAGGTCGCCGCGCGCATGAAGTGTCGTCGCTTTCGCGCCGATATGAAGTCCGCCCACAACGCGCCCTCGCGGCGCGTTCAGTATCCAAGACTGATCTGGAGCGACGCGTTTCGATGCGCACGGGTCCCACGCGAATACTTGCGGTCGCATCGGGCGGCGGACACTGGGTGCAGCTTTTGCGCCTCCGTCCTGCCTTCTCCGGTTGCGAAGTGACCTATGTCACGGTCAATCGCGACGCCGCGGACGACGTCGGCGACTGCCGCCTGCACGTCGTCAACGACGCCACGCGATGGAACAAGCTCGGCCTTCTGCGCATGGCGATTCGCATCTTGTGGATCATCCTTCGCGAGCGGCCGCATGTCGTCGTCTCGACCGGCGCCGCGCCGGGGTACTTCGCGGTCATGTTCGGCCGGATGCTGGGCGCTCGCACGCTCTGGCTGGACAGCCTGGCGAACACGGAGGGGCTGTCGATGTGCGGCGGCCGCGCGGGCCGGCACTGCGATCTTTGGCTGACGCAGTGGCCCCACCTGGCGAGCGCGGGCGGGCCGCAATATCGGGGGGCGGTGCTGTGATCTTCGTCACCGTCGGCGCGCAAATGCCTTTCGATCGGCTGATTCGTGCGGTGGACGCATGGGCC
>CAZLDF010000481.1:0-2604 GCA_964558095.1 uncultured Isosphaeraceae bacterium
CAGTCCCGGTCCGGATTGCGCGCGCGTGTGGCTGGCGTAGTTCTGTCGGATCTTGTCCAAAATCAGCTCCTGATTTTCTTCGGGATTGCCGGGGCCGGTGTCCGCGACGGCGAGGCGCGCGCCCAGTGTGTTGTCCTGCCGCGTCAGCCGATTGGCGCTGATCGTCACCGTCCCCCCCCTCGGGGTGAACTTGATCGCGTTGGAGACGAAGTTGAACAGAATCTGCTGCAGCTTCCCCGGATCGGTCTCGATCATCGGCACCTGCCGGCTGACGTCGGTGCGCAGGTCGATGTCCTTGGCGAGCGCCTGCGGGCGCATGATGTTCGCCAGCCCCTCGATAAGGTCGCTGACGCTCACCGGTTCGATGACGACTTCGATGCGCCCCGCCTCGATCTTCGCCATCTCCAGCAGCTCGTTGATCATCTCCAGCAGCGACCGCCCGCTGGTGAGGATGTTGCTGATGTAGCGCAGGCGCTTGGGGTCCGCGGCGGGATCGCTGCGCGCCACTTCCTCGAGCAGCTCCGCGAAGCCGATGATCGAATTCAGCGGCGTGCGCAGCTCGTGGCTGACGTTCGCCAGGAATTCGCTCTTGAACTTGTTCGACTCGAACAGCCCGACGTTCGCCTGCGCCAGCTCGTCGAGCTTGAGGTCGAGGCTCTCGTTGATCTGGCGCAACTGCTCCTGGCCCTGCTGCAGGCGGTCGAGCATGGCGTTGAAGGCGTCGGAAAGCTGCTCGAACTCGTCGCCCGTTCGGATCGCGCTTCGCACCGAAAGCTCGCCGCGCTCGACCTTCTCCGCCGTTTCGCGAAGCACGCGCACGGGCGAGAAAATGAACTTGGTGAGAATGAGATAGAACAGCAGAATCGCCAGCAGGCTGCCGACCGTCCACGCGGCGATGATGAAGATGCGGTTGTTGAAGACCTGGCTTTGCGCGAACTGGCTCGTGCCATCCACGATCAGGATCGCGCGCAGCGGGTCGGCGATTTCGGGGTCGAACGCGCGCAGCGCGAATGAACCGACGGATCGATCGCGGATGGCGCGCATCTGCGATTCGCGAATGGCGCGCGCGTAGCGATAGACCGTCTGGCCGTTGTGTTCCGTCGTGCCGCTGTGCTCAGCCGTCGCGGGATCGGCGCGAAATTTTTCGAGCGCGGCGCGAAGGAAGGGGCTCTCTTCGTCGTCGTCGGGGGTGATCGTTTCGACATCGACGAGGCTCATGTGCAGCGTCGCCGGCTGATCGGGGTCTTTGAAAAGCTCGTTGATGCGCACCGGCATCGACCCGATTCGCTCGATCGTCCCGAGCTGAATGCGGTCGGCGAGCCAGGCGTCGGCGAGCTTGCGCGCCACCTCGACCTGCGAGTCGTTCACCACCTGCTCGGTGCGAATCCACGGGACCGCCAAAGCGCCGGCGAGAATCATCACCACCGCGAAGCCGAACAGCAGTTGACTCTTGTTGGCAAGACTGATGCCTCGTGCCATGCAACGTTCCCGTCTGAATCGCACATATCGTAGAGCACCACGTGAAACAGTGGCACAGGCGTCCCGCCTGTGATCGATTCTTCGGCCTCAACGGCCGAAGAATCGATGGCGACCGCCAAGCATCTCTCGTACACGTGACACGCGACCGCAGTTCAATCTGAGGCCGGCTTGCGCCAGCTCGAATCCGCGTCCTTGTGCAGCGCGCCCGCAGCCAGCTTGATGCACCGACGGCAGATCACCGCCTCCTCGTGCATCGGGCTTTGCCAGCCGACGTGGTCGCTCCGCTCCTCGGCTTCGCGGTCGGCATTGGTTTCGAGGCACATCGTGCACTTGAAGTCCGCGGGCGCGCTCGATTCGCCGTGCAGGACGACTGCGGTGTAGGCGACGGTGAGGCAGTTGCCGCAGATGCACGAGCCGTGATGCCCCTCGATCATGGGCACGTCTTCGATCCACTGCCGATGGCAGAAATCGCAGAGGACGTCGGACATCTGGACGTTGTCGGGATCGGTGTCAGGTTTGCGCATGATGTGGATCGGTTGTTGGGCGCGAGAATGAGTCGAGTGTATCGTGACGGCGATGTCTGGTGCGCCGCAGGGACCGAACTTGCCATCGATCGGAGGGTTTCGAGAGATTCCCTCGCGAAGCTCCGCTGTCGCGCCCCCGCCGATCGCGCCGCCGCGATTGGACGATCTCCACGGCCACGTGACGCCCGATCTCGCGACAACCGATGTCCCCTGCAAGAACTGCGGCTTCAATCTTCGCGGCCTCTCGACGCACGGCAACTGCCCGGAATGCGGCGCGCCGATCTGGCGATCGGTCGCGGGCACTCTGCTGAAGTACAGCAGCGGCGAATACCTCGCATCGCTCAGCCGCGGAGTGGCGTGCATTCTCATCGCGATCATCGCGCAGGTGGTTGCAGGCATCGCGCTGATGGCGATCATGGTCGTCATCATCGCGACATCCGCCGCTGCGGGAGGCACGCCGCCGGGGTTCGCAACCGGCGGCACGTCCGCCGTTCAGGCAATCTCGACGCTGGCGGGGCTGCCGATCTCGATCTTGCTGCTGTACGGATGGTGGCTGTTCAGCACGCCCGATCCGGGCATTCTCGCGGGCGATCGAGGCGAC
>CAZLDF010000482.1:0-9177 GCA_964558095.1 uncultured Isosphaeraceae bacterium
TGGGCAATTGCCAGAGCCCGATGTCGGCGCTCACGTCGTGTTCAGCGGCCTGCTCGCCGTCGGCCCGGTGCGCGCGGACGCTCCGCGCGGCGATCGAGGTGGTCCAATCGGCGTGCAGCGAGTCGATGGTGATCGGCACGCCGTAGGAGTCTTCGACTTTGCCCGCGACGAACGCTCGCCCGGACGAAGTGCCCAGCCACGCGGGCGCGCCGAAGTACACGCCGATGCCGGCGAGCGCGATGAGCAGGACCGCGGCGATCGCTGCCCGGCGAATCCAGCGCCCTCGGCCGCGACTGCGTGGCGGCTGCGTTTGCATGAATGCATCCTAGAGCGCCTGACAAATCGGAGCCTGCTGCCCGCCGCCATCGATTCTTCGGCCATTGAGGCCGAAGAATCGATCACAGGCGAGACGCCTGTGCCACTGTTCTGCTCGAGGTTCTTAGAGCGCTCAATCGACGAGCGCGGCTTCCGCTTGCGGCTTGGGCTGGCCGACGTGCGCGAGCATGCGATCGAGCGCCAGCCGCGCATCGCTCGCGACTTCGCGTTTCACGCGGATTTCATTGACGATCTTGCCGCTCGCGAGATTGTCGAGCGCCCACAGCAGATGCTGCTGATCGATTCGGAACATCGTCGTGCAGAGGCAGTGGCATTCGCTGAGCATGAAGACGTTGACGCCCCCCCCCTCACCGCCGCGTTCGCGAGCTTCGCGTGCGAGCCGGTTGACCAGATGCGTTTCCGTCCCGACGGCCCAGTTGGCGCCGGGCCCGGCGGCGAGAATCTGTTTGATGATGAATTCGGTGCTGCCTGAGAAGTCGGCCTTATCGACGACTTCCTTGCAGCATTCGGGATGGACGAGCACTGTCACGCCGCCCTTGTCGGCGAATTGCTCTCGCGCCTGATCGACGTGCTCGGGACGGAAGAGCTTGTGAACGGAGCAATGGCCCGCCCAGAGAAGGACTTTGGCCTTGCGGATCTGTTCGTCCGTCAGTCCGCCGTTGTCCTTTCGCGGATTCCAGAGAGCGCATTCGCTCTCGCCGCGCCCGGCGGCTTCATCAACTTCCGTGAGATAGCCGAACTTCGACGCGGTATTGCGACCAAGGTGCTGATCGGGCAGGAAGAAGAGCTTGATGTCTTCGTCGTCGGCGACCGGTTGCGTGCCGCCTTCGATCGCCCACTTGAAAATCTGCGTGGCGTTGGAGCTGGTGCAGCATGCGCCGCCGTGCGCGCCGACGAAGGCCTTGACGGCCGCGGATGAGTTGACGTAGGTGATGGGAATGACGCGCGGCTCCACTGTACCCTTGGAGGAGGAGCAAGCACGTTTGCCCGTTCGGCCCTCACCCCTAACCCCTCTCCCGAGGGGAGAGGGGGACAAGAGGCTCTTACGCTTCCCGTTGGTTGTCAGGTTCGGCTTCTCGTCGAGAACTTCGTGGATGCGCTGCCATGCATCGACCACGTCGTCGTAATCGGCCATGTCCGCCATCGAGCAGCCGGCGGAAAGGTCGGGCAGGATGACGCGCACGGATTCATCGGTGAGCATGTCGGCGGTTTCCGCCATGAAATGCACGCCGCAGAAGACGATGTATTTCGTGCCGCGCTTGGCGGATTCCTCCGCGGCCATCTGGCTGAGCTTGAGCGAATCGCCAGTGAGGTCGGCGTGCGCTATGACTTCGTCCTGCTGATAGTGGTGGCCGAGGATGAGCAGGTCGTCGCCGAGTTCGCGGCGGCGCGCTTCGATCGCCGCGAAGAGGTCGTCTTCGGTCATTCGCAGGTAGTGCTCGGGGAGCGATGGCTGCCACAGTTGCATCGTGTGTCTGGCTCGACAAGGGAAGTGATTGTAGGCGAGGAGCCGCCAGACGATGATGGACGCGATTGCACGCCGGTCTCGACTCTTCGGCCCCCCCATCATTGAGGCCGAAGAATCGATCTCAGGCGAGGACGCCTGTGTCATTGACTGTTCGAATCACAGGCGAGGACGCCCGTGCCGCTTGCTCAATCAGAAGAGATCAGTCGCGGCTGCCGAAGAGCAGATAGAGGCGGAAGACGAGCTTGACAGCCTCGTAATACATCCACGCGAGCGTGACGAGCAGGCCGAATCCGACATACCACTCCATGTACTTCGGCTGTCCTCCGGCGACGACGGCCTCGACGCGGGCGAAGTCCATCACCAGCGTCAGCGAAGCGATGCCGAGGAACAGCACGCTGATGCCGAGCCCGATCAGCGGGGCGAGACCGCCTTGGAACGCGCTGCCGAGGCTCACGAAGGGAATGGACACACCGAAGATCGCAAGAAGCCAGCTCAGGCCATAGGTCACCATGACGCCAAGCGTCAGCGTGGCGATCACCGCCTGGAACTTCTTCGTCGGCTTGAGGATTCGCATGGAATACAGGCCGAGCACCGCGAGGGTCGCGGCGACGGTAATCAGGAACGCGGGCATCGCCAAACTCACGGTCTCTGCATTCGCAGCCGCGGTTGCGGTCACAGCCTGCAGACTCTCGAGATTCATCAGAATGGAATCGAGCCATGCGGTGAACAGGCCAAGCCCCAGGCCCTCGACGACGGCGTACACCGGCGCGAGCACGGGCGCGAGCGTGGGCTTGCCCCACATCATGAACCCGACGCCCGCCATGACGATCATCGAAGCGAGAAAGCTGATCATCACCGTCATCCCGCTGGCGGGGATGAATGCGTAGGCCAGCGCGCCGGCCGTCACGGCGATCACCACGAGCAGCGTGGTCTTGTTGATCACGCCGGTCATGCTCGCCTGCGTCGAGCGTTCGCGCTGCATGCCAAAGTGCGCCTCGGCGAAGGCGCGATCATTCGTCAATGCCGGATTGGATGATTGCCAGACGCTCATGGGTGCTCTCCTGTGATGCGGACCCCCGCGGACAATCCCGGGGGTGTGCCCTGGTGGGCATACTGTAGATCGGGCGCGGCAGCCTGTCACTCCCGGATGCAGCCGCGGCGGTTCACAAATCCTCACAAGGGTCGTTGGGCGATTGGTCGGTGGCGCGCCGGCGGGTCCGAGAAGCACACGCACGCGCTCTTCACGACTCGATCCGCACCAGGACGTTCTTGAACGCCGGCGTGCGGGACCGGGCGTCGGCGACACGCGGGATCAGGACGTTGGCCTCCGGGTAATACATCGCTGCGTTGCCGGCGGGGACATCGAATTCGCGCACGAGCACGTTCGGCATCGCGCCGGTCTCCGTGCGAACAGTCACCGGCTGGTTGACGCGCAGGCCCAGGCGCTTGATGTCGTCGCGATTGAGCAGGATGACGTCGCGGCGCTCCTGGCCGCGATAGATGTCCTCGTCTTCATAGACGACCGTGTTGAACTGGCCTTCGCTGCGAATGGTCATCAGGCGCAACTCGGTACCACGGCTCTCCGAGCCGGACGCCTCGGTACCCCGGCGCTCCGAGCCGGACGCTTCGCCATCGTCTGAACCGTGCAGCGGCGGAAGCGGCACGACGTGGAACTTCGCTCGGCCGGTGTCGGTGGCGAACGTCGGCTCGTGGAATGTTCGCCCGGCGATATGAAACTCGCGCTTCGTCGCGTCGATCTCGCCGATCGCCTCATACCCCGGCACAGTCGCCGCGATCATTCGCCGAATGTTGCGGTGCTCGCGCAACGCGCTCCAGTCGATCGGCGATGAGTCGCCGTCGAAAAGCCGCTCGGCGACGCTCGCGACGATTTCGATTTCACTGCGCGGGCCTTCGTGTCGCGGCTTGCCGCCATCGCTCATCCGCACGTAATTGAACATCGACTCCTGCGTCGTCGGTTGCGGCTCCTCATCGCGCGCCAGGACGGGCAGGATGATCGTCTCGCGCCCGCGGCCGGCGACGTGGCCGGTGTTGAGCGTGGTGTTGAGATAGACAAGCGTGTCGATGTTCGCGAGCGCTTTCGATGCGAATCGCGCATCAGGATTCGAGCCGAACAGGTTGCCGCCGAGGCAGAGCGCGAAGCGGACGTCGCCCGCGTGAGCGCGCTCGATGCACTGGAGCGTATCCATGCCGGGCGTCGTGGGAAGCGTCACGCCGAAGCTGTTCTGCAGCGCGTCGAAGATGGCGTCCTTGAGCTTTGGCGTGACGCCCATCGAGCCGACGCCCTGCACGTTGCTGTGGCCGCGAAGTGGCAGCAGCCCCGCGTGCGGCCGGCCGAGCATGCCGCGCATCATCGCGAGGTTGGCGATCATCTGGACGTTTTCCACGCCGTGCGAGTGATGCGTGACGCCCATGGCCCAGCAGAAGATGGTGTTCTTCGACGCAGTGTAGAGATCGGCGCATTGGGGGATGGTCGGGCGATCGACGCCGCCGCGGTGGATGAGCTCGTCCCACGACGTGGTCTCAATATGAGCCTTGAATGAGGTCCATCCGTCGGCATGATTGTTGACGAAGTCGTGATCGACGGCGCCGCGCTCGAGCAAATCCTTCGCGATCCCCGCAAGCAGCGCGATGTCGCCGCCGATGTGCGGCTGAACATAGAGACTCGCAATCGGGCTCGCCTTGAGCATGCTGCGCCAATCGCTGGGCACCTTGAACTTCACGAGTCCGACTTCGCGCAGGGGATTGATGACGATGACATTGCCGCCGCGCCGGCGGAGCTGCGCGAGCGACTTCATCAGCCGCGGATGGTTCGACGACGGATTGGCGCCGATGAGGAAGATGAGATCAGCGTGTTCGATGTCGTCGAGCACGATTGTCGCGGTGCCCGAGCCCGTGACGGATGAGAGCCCGACGCCCGACGCCTGGTGGCAGAAATACGAACAGTTGTTGACGTTGTTCGTGCCGTAGAGCCGCGCGAGCAGTTGCAGCAGGAACGCGGCTTCGTTGGATGAGCGGCCGGAGAAGTAGAAGAACGACTCGTCAGGTTTCGTGTTTCGCAGCTTGTTCACGACCCGATCGAGCGCTTCATCCCACGAGATCGCCCGGTATCGCATGTCGAGCGGGCCGGCGAGCAGGGGCTGGGTCAATCGACCCGCGGCTTCGAGCTCGCGCGGCGAGAACTTCGCGAGCTTTTCCAGTGGCATCTCCTCGAAGAAGCCTTCGCGAATCGCGCCCTGCATGTCCGCGGCCATCGCCTGGATGGATTTCTTGCACACTTCGAATGAGCGGCCCTGCTCGTTGACCATGCCGCCGAGCTGCCCGCCCATGCCCAGAGCGCAGGTCTTGCATGCATTCTTCGAGCGCAGGGCTTTGTAGAAGCGCCACAAGCCGCCGGCGCGAGCGCCCTTGCGCAATGCGTATCGAATTGCCGGCCATCCGCCGCCGTGTTTGATTCGCCGCGTGGTCACGGCGTCATTCTATCGTGCTGCTGCACGAATCCTGTCCCATGCCTTCTGCACATGGCAAAGCTCGGTGTACGTTTGTCCGATGCTCATGCGCAGCACGAAACGGTCGTTGAGCTTCGTGTGCGTGAGATACATCTCGCCGGACGCGTTGACGGCATCCATGATGCGGCGCGTTGTGTCGTCGCCCGTGACGTGGCGGAAGCAGACGAGATTCAGCGGCGGCTTGACGATCAGCTCGAAGTCGGGATCGTGCTCAATCCAACTCGCGAATTGTTGTGCAAGCTCGACGTGCCTGCGGACGTGGTGCTGAAGGCCCTCGACGCCGTAGTGGCGGATGACGAACCACAGCTTGAGCGCGCGGAACCGCCTGCCCAGCGGAATGTGCCAATCGCGGTAATCGAACACCGCGCCGGACTCGGTCGCCTGGTTGCGCAGGTATTCCGGCAGAATGCTGAGCGTGTTGATGAGCGCTGCGCGGTCCCTCACCCAGAAGCAATCGCAATCGAAATTGGTGAACATCCACTTGTGCGGATTGAAGCAGTAGCTATCCGCCAGTTCGAGCCCATCCTGAATCCAGCGGAACTCGGGGCAGAGCGCTGCGGTCCCGGACATCGCGGCATCGACGTGCAGCCAAGTGTCCTCACGCCGCGCGATTTCGCCCACGGCTCGAACCGGGTCGATGGCGTTGGACGAAGTCGTGCCGACGGTCGCGCAGATGAAGCACGGAAGTTTGCCCTGCGCGCGATCGCGCTCGATCGCCGCGGCGAGCGCCTCCGGCCGCATGGCGAAGGAATCATCGACGTCGATCAGGCGAAGGTTCTCGCGACCCAAGCCTGAGATCATCATCGCTTTCTCGACGGACGAATGCGCCTGCGAGGAGGTGTATGCGACGAGATCCTCGCGCACGCCGCGTGCATTGGAAGCGAACTTCGTGGCGGTTTCGCGCGCCGCAAGTAATGCGCAAAGCGTGGCGCTCGACGCGGTGTCCTGGATCACGCCCCCCCCGTTTGACGTTGACTTGAAGAACGCCGGCAGGCCGAGCATTTCGACGAGCCAGTCGAGGACGCGCGTTTCGAGTTCGGTGCAGGCGGGGCTGGTCGCCCAGAGCATGCCCTGCACGCCCAGGCCCGCGCTGAGCAGCTCGCCAAGGATCGACGGGCCGGAGACGTTCGCGGGAAAGAAGCCGAAGAAGCTGGGCGACTGCCAGTGCGTGACGCCGGGCAGGATGACGTTGTCGAGGTCGCGCATCATGGCGTCGAAGGATTCGCCGCGGATGGGGGGGGCCTTGGGCAGCTTGTTGTAGATGTCGCCAGGCTTGGCGCGCGACAGCACCGGCCGCTGTTCGATTGTTTCGAGATAGGTCGCGATCCAATCGATCACGTCGCGCCCGCGCAGGCGGAATTCATCGGGCGACATGTGGAAAGAATCGGGCATCCAAGACATCGTCGAGACATTCATCCGTCTGAAACCCGGACCCCGCCACGGCGGATCTACGACTTCGCGGACCCAGGTCCGGCTTCGGTGAGAGACAAGATGCGCAGCACTTCCGCGACGGACCACGCCTGCGCCGGGCATCCGCCGGGGCGGCGGGGATCGTCGCCGTCATAGACCTCGGCAAGCTGGTTGACGCATCCCTCGCCTCGGGCGTCAAGCTCGTCGATGAGAGGCTGAAGCAGCGCGCGAACGCGATGGCAAGCCGCATCGCTGAATTCGTCCATGCGCAGGACGGCTTCACAATACGGCCCAATGAGCCAGGGCCAGACCGTGCCGTTGTGATACGCCGCGTCGCGGCGAGACAGGTCGCCCTCGAAGCGGCCGCGATAGTTCGCGTCGGCGGGGTCGAGCGATCGCAAGCCCAGGGGCGTCAACAGACGTTCGCCGACGACGCGCACAACGTCGCGGCACTGTTCCTTCGTCAGCGCCCTGAATGGCAAACTCGCCGCGAATATCTGATTCGGCCGCAGACGCTCGTCCCCCACGTACTGCCGCCCGCCGGGGCTGAGCGGATCATCGACCGGCGTCAGGACGTCGTGACAGCACTGCATTCGCGGCCACCAGAATTGCATCTGCATGGCGATGGCGCAGCGCCCGGCGAGCTCGAGCATCGTGTCGCGCTCGGCCTCGTCGCCGGTCATTTGCGCGAAGCAGCACAGAGCGTTGTGCCACAGCGCGTTGACCTCGATGGGCTTGCCGTGGCGGGGCGTGAACACCACGCCGTCGCGCTTGGCGTCCATCCACGTGAGTTGCGTCATCTCGTTGCCGGCCACCACCAGCCCATCGCGATCGAGATGAATGATCTGCGAGATGCCCTTGCGGAAGGCGGTGATGATGGAGCGGGCGGTCGCGAGCAGGTCGGCGGGGACGGCGATCCGATCCGCCTCGCCGCGCGCGAATTGCCACAATGCGTTGATGAACCACAGGCTGGCATCGACGCTGTTGTAATGGGCGTCGTCTTCGTAGTCGTCGAAGCGATTGGGAACCAGGCCGTTGCGGACGCGCGAGGCGAACGCGCGAAGCACTTCGAGCGCTTCCGCGCCGCGGCCGGCGGACACGAGCAGGCCCGGCAGGCAGATCATGCTGTCGCGGCCCCAGTCGGCGAACCACGGATATCCCGCGATGATCGACGTGCTCCATCGGTCCTTCATGCGGCGGCGCACGACGAACTGATCGGCCGCGACGCGCAGACGCGCGATCGCGATCGACGTGTCATCGCCGGCGAGCGCGAGCGGCGATCGCTTCCCGCGTTCCGGTTCTGATGCGGTAAAGTCGTGGGGCTCGCCGGTGTCCGGCCTGGTCAGCGCGCAGAAAAGCGTGCATCGTCCTCCGCCGGGCGCGATGGAAACGTCGAACGTCCCCGGGCAGAACACATCCTCCTGCCACTGCTGGCCGCGTTCACGGTCGCGCGGATAGGCGAAGCTTTCCCACCAGACGCCATCGCGATGAAAGATGCCGTCGCCTTCCAGCCGCAACACCAGGCACAGGCGATCGCGCTGGATGCGCAGCTCCGGGCCGTGCTCATCAACGATCGGCCGCAGCGCGTGTTGCGTGTCGAGATCGTGAAAGTCGCGCAGCGGAGTGAGGGGCGACAATCGCAGCGTCAACGGTCGATCATTGCCTTCGATCTCGTACGTCATGCGCGCTGAGTTGCGGCGATGCTCCAGCGACAGAGTCCTGGCGATCGTCATGGCGCGCAACCGCCAAGACCAGACGATGGTCCGCGGCGGGCGGACTTCGACTGTCGCGAGGTTCCGCCAGCCCTGCGGGTGAAGCATGTCGTTCTCGCCGAAGAGGTGCGTGGCGAGTTCAAAGGTTTCTTCGCCGGCGATGAGGGACTCGACGACCGAGTGCAGCGCGACGACGCGCTGCACGGGCGGACTGGCTGCGGCGACCAGCAGGCCGTGGTAGCGCCGGGTGTTCACGCCCGGGATGCTGCCCATCGCGAACCCTCCCACGCCGTTGGTCAGCAGCCATTCGCGCCCAAGCGCTGACCGCAAGGCGGGCTCGTCGGGCTGGTCGAAGCGAACGATGGATGCGGACGCGGATGAATCGGCCGTTTCGACCGTGCCGTGGAAGTGCGCGGCGTCAGCGGCGGTGTGCGTCGGCATGTGCGGGTGGGGCGAGCGGCGGAGGTCTCACGGCCGGGCATTGCGGAAGAGCGCGCTGAGCGAGCCGCCGTCGCGGCGAAGGATCTCTTTCTTGCGCACGTCTTCAATCTCGTACACGAGCAGCATCTCGCCTCGCGAGTCGAGCACGTACACCACGTCCGACGCGCCGGCGCCTTCCGTGCCCGCGCCCGTGTTGGCGGTGACGATGCTGTAGCCGCCCCCGGTCGTCGCGGTGCCCGCGAAGGCGGGATTGCCGGGCAGGCGGCCGGCCTGCGTGAGAATG
>CAZLDF010000483.1:0-4085 GCA_964558095.1 uncultured Isosphaeraceae bacterium
AAGGCCTTGATCGCTCATCGCCTCGTCACTTCTGCCGCATCATCTGGCGGAACATCACGCGCATCTGCACCAGTTCGCGCTTCGACACCGCCGACTTGTTCAGATCGACCGTGATCGCGGAGAACCAGCGAGCCTTGTCCTCCGCCTCAGGTCGATATCCGAGCTGCTCGCCAAGTCGCTCGACCATGTCCGGCATGTGCCCCGCGCCGTAGAGGATCGCGACCGACTTCACGTTCGGCTCGCCGTCGAGAATCCGCTTGAGATCATCGATGACGACTTGATTGCGATCGTCGATCAGCACTTCTTCCATGCCCGGGCCGAGCTGATCGAAGCTGGACTCCATGAGTTTTTCGTCGCCGAGCATCTCGATCAGCAGCACCTTGAAGGTGTCGGCGATGCGGCCTTCCATGAAGCCGTCGAGCGTCCGGACCAGCCGCAGCATGCCCTTGATGAGCACTGCGGGCAGGGACGACCCGGCAAGCGTGTCGCCGATGACAGCGAAATCGAGCCCGCGCGCCGTGAACGCCGCCTGCACCTGATCGATCGACATGTCGCTGCAGCGCCAGTTCGGCTGGCCGTAGTCGATCGCATCAAGCTGGAAGGCGAGGTCGATGGCGTCGGCAAGCTCCGCCTGGAGATTGTCCTCGCCTGAAAGCGCCGCGGCGGAATTGGGCGCGATGTCGGAAGCGCGAATGCTGATGTCCGCTGCCGCGCCTTCCCCGCCAGCCTTGCCGTCCGCGCCCAGACTCGTCAACTCAAACGCAGCCGGCTCGTTCATGGATACAAGCTGCACGGGCCGGTCCCACGCGTCGGTCATCGCAGCATCCACCCACGATCCCGTGCGCGCATCCAGATCGACCGCGAACGCGCGAAGGGTCGGCAGGTCGGCGGGATATCGCTCGTTGGTTGAGAAGTATGCCACCGAGAGCGTGCCGAGAAACTCAAGAGCCCGCCTGGTCCAGCCGCCGCGCACCGCATCATCGTCGGACTGAACGCGCCTGGTTCCGGGCGGCGAGACGGACTCGAACAGCACGACGTCGTACCCCTCCAGCGCTTTCTCCATCTCTTCGTAGAACGACTCCTCTGCGATGTGCGCCACCGCCACCAGGCCGACCCTGCGCCCGTCAGCTCGATGATATTCACGCAGCGCGATCTGCAGCCCGATCACCGTCTTCTTTTCGTTCTCATGAATGCGCAGGAATTGCTGCGGCTGCGCGTCGGACGGAGTCTGCGGCGGCGCCGCGGCCGGCTCGGCAACGGGCTTCGCCGCCTGCTTGTCCTTGTCGATCGCGCCGGCGTTCGCGGCGTTCCACAGCAGGCACGTCAGCGTCACCAGCGTGACGCCCAGCCAGATCGATCGTCGTTGTTTGCGGGCTTTCATGGGCTTAGATTCCCTTGCAGAACAGTGGCACGGGCGTCTCGCCTGTGATCGGTTCTTCGGCCTCCATGGCCGAAGAATCGATGGCGAACAGGAACAGGCTCATCATGGATGACAGACTGATCATATTCCCGATCCGTCGTGGGTCGTGCGCAAGCCTCGAGATGAACGACTCAGACTGCCTCATGCCTTCGTCGCCGCGACGGGCGGCGAGGAACTCGCGGCGATCTCCGTCGCCCCCGCACGCCCCGCCCCCCCCAACGCTCCCGGCGCCACGCGGTGCAGCCGCTGCGCGTTGATCCCAGCGCCTTGTTGGGCGGCGGCGATCACCGATTCCATTCGCCCCATCGCCCGGTCCGCCTGGCCCTTGAACGCCATGTAGGGAAACAGCGTCACGATCGCGACGATGAGCCCCAGCGCCGTCGTCAGCAGCGCCTGCGCGATGCCGCCCGCGACCTCGCTCGGCTCGGTCAGCACGCTTTGATCGCCCAGCAGGCGGAAGGACTGGATGATCCCGATGACCGTGCCGAGGATGCCGATGAGCGGGGCCGCGGTGATGATCGTCGAGAGCGCGGTCATGAAGCGATCAACGCGCGGCCGCTGGGTTTCGACGGCCTCGACGGCGACGGCTTCAGTCGCGTTCCCCTCCAGCAGTCGCCGCGCGAGCTGCGAATAAAGATTCCTGTCGCCGTCGATCAGCGCTTTGACCACGCGCTCGTCGCCGCGGCGCAGCGCGTCGTTGAGCCTGGCCATGCGGCGAATCTGCGAGGGCCTGTGCGTGAGCATCCAGAACCAGCACCGCTCGATGATGAGCATGATGCTGATGACGCTCAGCGCCAGCAGCGGAACCATGATGTACCCGCCGCGCTCGATGAGCAGGGCGATGTCCTGCGTGAATTGGTCGAGCATGTCGGGACATGATAACCCGCAGGATCGCAACGGCGGGGTGCCACGGCCAGCGACCACCGGGAGTCGGCCGTGCGAACGTGCAAACGGGCGTTCCGCGCAGAGCGTCACGGCCAGCGAGGTCGCCGACCCGACCAACTCGGCCGTGCGAGTGAGCAATGGCGAAATCGACTACGGCCGGCGGCCACTGATCAACTGGAGCCGGACGAACGTGCAACGGCGCCGTGACGAATTGACGTCCAGCGGCGCGGGCTGCGACCATGCCGTACGCCATGCTTCGCGACTCCAAGCGTCGAAAGCGTCTTCGCCGAATCGAATGCCCACAGCACGTGCGCTTTCTCACTTTCTCGTGTTACCAGCGCCTGCCGCTGTTTCAGAATGACGCCATCAAGGATGCGTTCGCGCTGCACATCAAGCATGTGTGCGAGCGGCTACAAGTACGGCTGATTTCGTGGGTCATCATGCCGGAGCACGTCCATTTCATGCTGGTTCCTGCACTGCCGGCTCACCCTGTGCCCGCTATCCTCCGGGACCTCAAGGGAGGATTCGCGAACCTTGTGCTGGCGCGCTGGCGGAAATTGAAAGCGCCGATTCTTGATCGGCTTGTCGATGCGGAGAACAAGTGTCGATTCTGGCAAGCCGGCGGCGGATATGACCGCAACATTGTTACGACCGAAGAGTACGTTGAGAAGCTCAACTACACCCACCAGAATCCGATTCGCCGAGGCTTGGTGGAGCTCGCAAGCGAATATCGCTGGTCATCCGCGCGCGTGTACGAAGGGAAGCAGTGTTGCTTCGGGATTCCGATTGACCCGATTGTGCTTGGTTAAGGCGTGGCATCGATACGCGCGCGGCTTCGCGGCGGTGTATGCGCTTGGTCGAATGGCGCCTCTGCACGCCCGCACGGCCGACTCCCGTTGGTCGCTGGCCGTGGCACCCGCCTGCTCGTTACAATCTTCGTGTGCCGACTATGACGAGAGAATCCCTCCTTCAGCAAGCGCTCGCGGACACCGCTCGCGAGGTCGATCGCTGGCTGGAGCGGCGCATCGATGCGCTCGACCTGCCGGACAACCTGCGGCAGGCCGTCGCGTACGCGGCGCTGGGGCCCGGCAAGCGCTTGCGGCCGATCGTGACGCTGTGGTCGTGCGAAGCGGTCGGCGGCGATCGCGGCGACGCCATGCCCGCCGCCGCGGCCCTCGAAATGATCCACGCCTTCAGCCTCGTCCACGACGACTTGCCCGCGATGGACGATGACGACCTTCGCCGCGGCCGGCCGACGCTGCACAAACATACGAGCGAAGCGATGGCGATTCTCGCCGGCGACGCGCTGATGTCGCTTGCGGTGCAGACCATCGCCGACGCGCGGCTCGATGCGCCGCGATCCACCGCGCTCATCGCCGAACTCATGCAAGGCACGACGCAGATGATCGTCGGCCAGGTCTATGACACGCTCGGCGGCCTGCCGGCGAACATGCCCGACATCGACAAGCTTCGCCAGATTCACCTGCACAAGACCGCAGCGCTTTTCCGCGCCGCCTGCCGATGCGGCGCGATCGCCGGTCGCGCGTCCGAGAAGCAGGTGAACGATCTTTCACGGCATGGCGAGTCGATCGGTTTGATGTTCCAGGCTGTCGATGACCTGCTTGATGTCACGCAAACGACTGAACACACGGGCAAGGCAACCGGTAAGGACAGGCAAGCGGGCAAGTTGACGGCACCGGGGTTGCTCGGAATCGACGGCACGGAGAAACTGATTGCAACCTTGGAGGCACAGGCGATGGAGGCGCTCGCGGCCTTCGGC
>CAZLDF010000484.1:0-3727 GCA_964558095.1 uncultured Isosphaeraceae bacterium
GCCGATTGTGCAGCGACGCGAGATTCGGCACGCCGACGATGATGCCGCCGCCGACGCGCAGCACGCGCGACATCTCGTGCCAGATCCAGAACACCTCCTTGCAGTGTTCGAGAATCTGATTGCAAATGATGACGTCGATCAATTCATTCTCGAATGGCAGGGCCGTGCGCTCGATGTCGATTGTGTGAACGGTTGCGCCGATCGACTTCAGCACATTCGCGAGGACCGGATTGCATTCGACAGCGTGGAGTTCCGCATCAGGCTGAATCTGGCGAGCCATGCGCAGATCGCTTCCGCTCCCCGCGCCCAGGTCGAGCATGCGGTCGAACGGCTGCGCCCGCTGCAGAAATCTGCGAATCAGTGGCCGGCCATAGTTGAGCGAGCGGTCGATCACATGAGTGAGCCGTCACACCTGGCCCGTCGCAGCGACTGTCGCCGGCGTGTTCGCTTCCGCGTACACCTCGATGTTCGACCGATAGGAATACGCCGAGGAAGCGCCCGGCTGCGACTGCGGGTGCAGCACGCGCTCTGCCAGTTCGCAGTGGTTGCCGATCTCGAAGAAGTCGAAGCGGCCGGGGTGGTACTTGGCGAGCTGCATGAAGGCGTGGTTGCGCGCGGCGACCACCCGGCAGCCAAGCTCGATCGCCATCGAAATCGGGCCTGAACTCGTCTGGCCGACTTCGAGATATGGAAACACCGTGCTGTGGCACAGGCACATGCCCTTGATGAACGCCTCGTCATCGAGCGCGCCCATGAAGTGCACGCGGTCGGAGATGTTGGACTTGGTCGCCGCGTTTCGAGGCGGAAGGAGGGCCGGTTGCGCCGCCGTCTCGCCGTCGTCCGCCGTCGCGACGAATTGCCGGGGCGCTTCGCCGCCGCAGACTTCCTCAATGACCGACTGCATGTAGGGGTCGATTTCTTTGTTGATCTGGATCGAGGCCGGGTGCATGCCGCCGAAGATCGCCAGGTGGTAGTTGTCGGGCAGATAGCGCAGCGCGCGGATCGCGGTGGTCGTGCCTTTGTAGGGGCTGATGAAGCCGAACACGCCGATGAGCTTGACGTTCGGCGGCAGCTCGGACAGGGATGGGAAATCGGCGCGGCTGGCGCTGCGATGCGCCGCCTTCACGTCTTCGTCCGTCAGAAAACTCAGAGGGTGATCGAACAACCGCTCGATGCCCCACTCCAGGCGCAAATGTTCGGCTTCACGTCGCGTGTGCACGATCGCGGCGACATGCGCGCGGCGCTGGCGGCGCTGGATCATCCGAAACACCTTGCCGCCGATGCACTTGTCGCGACGCCATTCCATCAGGTCCGCGATCATCCGCCGCAGGCGAAACCTCGCCGCGTTCTTAACCGTCGGCCAGAACGGGAATCGGTCCACCGCCTTGAACGTGTGAAACGTGATCGACACGGTTTGCGACGCGTCCACCAGTTTGTTCAGCCGCTTGTACGCCAGGCCGGGTATGGGCGCGAGCGTTCCAGGCTCATATTGAATGTTGACGGCGTCGTACTCTCGAATTCGCCGCGCGATGTCATCCACGTGCCGATTGCCCATCGCGATGCGCCGCGGCAGGTCGGATCGCAGCAGCGTCTGATTCAGCGGCAGCACGTCGATGTCGAATCGCTGGGAGAGGTAGCCGCGAAGATGATGGGCATAGGCGGCGATCCCGCACATCTCGCCATAGGCGCTGACGATCGCCAGACGCCGCCGCTTCGAGCCGTCCCGCGTCGCGTCTTCGCGCGGCGTTGCATGGACGGGCGTCGTCGAGACGGTTGCGAGTTTCGGGCGAATTGACGTCGTCTGCTGCGTCATGGCATCAAGAGCCGCGCACGAATCAGTGGCGCACGAATCAGTGGCACAGGCGTCTCGCCTGTGATCGATTCCGCGGTCTCAATGGCCGAAGAGTCGATGCAGCCAGTGTAGCACAGCCGGCAAGATTCGTGGCGAATCGCCAACGCCCGCTCAAATCGCCTCGGCGCGAATGCGCGTGATCGCCAGGCCCTTTCGCCGCCTGTCGCGGTTCGATCCATCGAGGTCCGCGTGCGATGTCGTTCGTGGCACGAGGATCGACAGTTCGGTCAGGCCTTCGCGTGAAACCGCCTCGGCGGGCACAACGGCGGCGAAGGCTCTGACGTCGCCCTCTTCAGTCGTGTGTTTCACGTCCAGCGAGCGCGAGCCCACCAACACGTGCACGCCTTGCAATATGTCTTCGTGAATCACGCTGATGACGTGAAATGTGATGCGCCACCATCGCCCGCCCATCAACGGCAGCTCGATCGTTGACTGCCTGCCAGGGCCGGTCCAGCGCCAGATCGGCTCGCGCCCGCCGCCCTCGCGCTCGTGCCAGCCCCGGCCGCGGATGGGCATCGACATGTCGATGTCGATTTGGGTCGTCGCGCCAACGAGTTCGATCGACGGCTCGCGATCGATCGCCGTTTCGGGCGCGCGTGCGATCGCACTTCGCGTCAACTTCGAAAATCGGTTCAGGGCCGCGGAGTAGAGTTCGCGATCCAGGGTCGTCGCCTGTTCGACCGCGGCGAGGTCGTCGGGCGAGAGCGCGATCGTCTCCTGCCGATCGGTGGATTGATTGAGCCGGGGCGCGTGCTCGGGGTTCGCCCAGCCGAATTCCCGCGCCAGCAGCGCAGCGAACACGTCCAGCAATTCGCTGACGCCGATGAACTCGATCGTGTCAAGATGATCGATCGCATCGCGCAGCATGCGGTGATCGCTCGGCGCATCCGCCGCAGCGCCGGTCCCGCCCGAAAGCTGGCGGCACTGCGCGTTGATGAACCATCGACGCACCATCGGGTCGTCCAGTTCGAGCAGCTGCGCCAGCGGCAGCCGTCGCGCCTGCTGCGCCAGCTCGCGCTCCTCGCGCGGCGCGTCGGCGAGGTTTTCGGCCGATTTCGTCCGCCAATCGACGTAACACGAGACGACACGACTGCGCGGCTCGCGCAACACCGTGATCGGGATGTAATCCGCGAACAGTCGCCGCCAGATGTCATAGGAGTAGTGCCCGTGCACGAGCGAGCGCAGCCGCGCCGCCGCGATCTGCTGCGTCACGTCTTCGACCGCGACGGCCTCGGCGGGCGGGCCGAAGAACTTCGCCGGCAGAATCTGGTTGACTGCGTAGTGCTGCTCGAGAAAGGCGTTCAGCGAGGTTCCGCCGGTCTTCGGAATGTGCAGATGAAACAGCCGCGGCGATGTGGATTCGGTCGCGGCCGTCGGGAGAGGCGCCGATGAATGGGCAGACTGCACCGCGGGCATCGAGGCATTGTACCATGCGCATGGCCGGCAGCGCCGGCTGATCGTTCGGCGTTGCGCGCGTGCTTGAAAGTCGCGAATCGACCATCATGCTGCGGTTGTTGAGAAACCGATTCCGTCCTGTTCGCGTCGATGCGTCGTCGTCGTCGCCCGAAGCGTCGCCCGTGGCGCTCGAACGCGCTGCGCGCCGGCGGCTGCTTTTCTGCCACGTGCCCAAGACCGCCGGCACCACGCTGCGGTCATTCATCGAGCAGCACTATCCGTTGGATACGATCTTCAGCGCGCGGCAGCTCAAGCAGCGGCTGCGCGCCGGCGACGGATCGTCATCCTCGCGCAACGATCGGGGCGCTCTCGACGACATCGCGTTCGTCTATGGCCACTACAACGCCCGCAGCATGCTGCCCGACGATTTTCGCAGCATCACGATACTGCGCGACCCGATCGAGCGCGTTCGTTCGCTGT
>CAZLDF010000485.1:0-3373 GCA_964558095.1 uncultured Isosphaeraceae bacterium
ACGCGGCGCGCGCACCGCGCTGCAAACGCCACCCGTGCCCATCGCGGTAGTTGTTTGATCTCTTCTTCGGTTGGACGGCGCCCCTCAGCCATTCCTTCAATTTTCCCCCGTTGGTGGGGCGGGGTCAATTCCGCCATCCCGAACAAACGTGAGGAAACCTCTCACTCATGCGCGGCACGCCCGGACGCTGCCGCGTCCCCGGACGCTCGCCGCCGCATCCGCAGGCGCTGCCCCGCACGTTCAGCCTCTTCGGGCCATCGTGCCACTGCCCCGACCTTCGGGAGACTCCGCGCATGATCGGGAGGCTCTCCCGATCTTTGGCTCACTCTCCCAATCTTCGGCTCCCCCCGCCAGTCTTCGGCAGGCTCTCCCGATCTTCGGCAGGCTCTCCCGATATTCGGCTGACTCTCCCGATCTTCGGGAAACCCTCCCGATCTTCGGGAGACTCTGCGGATCTTCCGCAGACGCTCCCGATCTTCGGCCCGCTCCGCCGATCTTCGGGAGACCCTCCGGATCTTCGGGAAGCCCTCCGGATCTTCGGGAGAGCGTCCTCTCCGCGTTATTGGGCGAATTGCACGTCCAGCGCTGAAATCGCGCACGCGATGCGCCGATGCTGCATTTGACGTTGTTCGTCGTTCGTTGTCGGTTGCTCGTTGTTCATTGCTGACAGCAAGCCCCCCCACAACGGGGAAGGGGGGGCCGAGAAATCACCCCGGCTACTCGGCGCGCGTCCCAGTGCCGCCCGATTACGCCCGTTCCGCGATCGCCACGCGCCACAGTCCCTCGTGGTCTTTGATGATGTCAACGAAGCGCAATGCCGCTGTCGATTCAATGAGCGTTCGCACCGCATCGCGCTGGCAGTCGGCGATCTCAACGAACAACCGTCCGCCGACTTGAAGATGGTCCGCGGCGCCGCCAATGAGCGGGCGAATCACGTTCAATCCGTCCGCGCCGCCGCGAAGCGCGCTCGCCGGCTCATGGTCCTTGACGTTGCGATCGACCGCGTCCCACTCGTGATCGGGGATGTAGGGCGGATTCGAACAGATCGCGTCGAACAGTTCGCCGCCCCCACGCAGAGGTTCGAATAGGTCGCCTGCGCGAAACTCGATCCGATCGGTCACGCGATGTCGAGCGGCGTTTCGCCTGGCGAGTTCCAGCGCCTGAGCCTTGATGTCCGTCGCGACGATTCGCGCATCGGGACACTGCAGCGCCAAGGTGATCGCGATGCAGCCGGTTCCTGTTCCGATGTCCGCGATTCGCAACTGTTTGCCCTGACCAGCCAGCGCGTCCTCGCCGCTTGCGGCGTAGCACGCCCGGTTCCCATCCACCCACCCAATCACCGCATCAATCACCGCTTCCGTGCTCGGCCGAGGAATCAGCGTGCTGCGATCGACCTCGAACGGCCGGCTGTAGAACCACGCCTCGCCCACGAGATACTGCGCCGGCTCGTGATCGAGCGCCCGCTTGACCAGTCCGCGAAGCGTCGCCAGTTCATCCGCAGACGCCGGCCGATCGACCTCCATGTACAAGCGCACGCGGTTGCACTTGAGCACGTGCGAAAGCAGCATCTCCGCCACCACCCGCGGCGAGTCGATGCCCGCAGCTTCGAACCGTTCGCGCATCCACGCCAGCAGGCGCTTCGTCGTCCACACCGCGTTCTGTAATTCTTGTCCTGTCATATGCGCGTTGCCCAGCGATCGAAAAGCGATGAGCGCCGATTGTAGGAGTTCGGATGAGCGGCTGAGGCCAGGGTCGCCACATGCCGCCCCTTCGAGACCTGAAGCGGTCTCACCAAACTCAGAATCGGCCGCTGGCCCGGCGACTGCTCTGCGCTAGGATCAGCCTGACTCATCAAGCCGGTCCGGTCCGACCGACGATGATCTCACAGGTTGCACAGTGTTCCCCTCGCATCCCCCACGAATCCTCATGCTGGGCTGGGAGTTCCCGCCGTTCATCACCGGCGGGCTCGGCACCGCATGCCACGGGCTGACCAAGGCGCTCGACCACGCCGGCGCCGAGGTCACCTTCGTCCTGCCGCGCTCGGCCAGCGGCGAGGCGGCTCAACACGTCAACGTCGTCAGCCCCCAGACCATCAAGCCCAAGGCGGGCGCGACCCTGCCGCCCGCGCTGCAGCGACTGGCTTCGGGGATATTCCCGGCCGGCGCCGGCGCGGCGCTGGGCGGTGAACCGGCTCGCACGGGCTTCGAACGCGTTCGCATCCTCGGCATCGACGCGGGATTCTCCAGCCCCTACCAGAGCACGCCGGGCGATCAGCCGGTGGGCAAGTGGACGCAGCCGCCGGGCAGCACGCCGGCGCGCGAGGGACGACCGGCGCACGGCGCGGCCGGCGACTCCGCCGACGCCGCCGAGTCTTCCGCCGGTTCGTCCGCCGCCGCTCCCCCCCCCACTACCGCCGCCGCGTCCGCCCCCCCCTCAGCCGAGTCCTTCCCCGCGGCGCCCGCGGCTCACCACTACACGGGCGACATCATCCACCAGGCCGAGCAGTACGCGAACTTCTGCCGGCTCGCGACGCTCGACTTGGATTTCGACGTCATCCACGCGCACGACTGGATGACGTTTCCCGCGGGGCTGGCGATCGCGCGCAGCTCCGGCAAGCCGCTGGTCGTGCACGTGCACAGCACCGAATTCGACCGCTCCGGCGAGCACGTGAATCAGCGCATCTACGACATCGAGCGCCGGGGGACGCACTCGGCGATGCGCGTCGTCGCCGTCAGCATGCTCACCAAGAACATGCTGGTGCGCCGCTACGCCGTGCCTACCGATCGCATCGAGGTCGTCTATAACGGCGTCGAGATGGAACTCAGCAGCGTCGGCGTGACGGGCATTCAGAGCAAGGACAAGATTGTCCTCTACTTCGGCCGCATCACGCACCAGAAGGGGCCGGAGTATTTCATCCGCGCCGCCAAGCGCGTGCTCGAAGTGATGGACGACGTGAAGTTCGTCGTCGCCGGTTCGGGCGACCTGGCGCAGCGCATGATCGAAATGGCCGCGGGCATGGGCATCGGCCACAAGGTCTTGTTCACCGGTTTCCTGCGCGGCGAGCACATCAAGCGCGTCTTCGCCATGGCGGACCTCTACGTCATGCCCAGCGTCAGCGAGCCCTTCGGCATCGCGCCGCTGGAGGCCATCTGCCACGACGTGCCCGTCATCATCAGCAAATCGTCGGGCGTCAGCGAAGTGCTCACGCACGCGCTGAAGGTCGATTTCTGGGACGTCGATGACATGGCGAACAAAATCGTCGCGGTGCTGCGCCATCCGCCGCTCAGCCGGACGCTGCGCGAGCACGGCGCGTTCGAAGTGCGCAAGCTGACGTGGGACGGCGCGGCGCAGCGCTGTCTGCAGATCTACGAAC
>CAZLDF010000486.1:0-3597 GCA_964558095.1 uncultured Isosphaeraceae bacterium
CGATGACGGTCCCGCAGCCCTTGTCATCCGCGAGCACCTCATGCCGGTCGAAGGGACCGACGGCGTGCTCTTCCCGTCCACCTTCGCCGCAAGCGAGGACAAGACATTCAAGGGTGGATACAACATCGACGACTTCGGGAACGGTGCGAACTGCTGTCTTATCGACTCGCCCGGCTCGCAGGCCAATCGCATCGAGCCGTTGTTCGCTAGGGAGAAATACGCTGGGCTGGTACCGCAGGTCACCATCAGGGCGGGCGAGAAAACCGTAAACCTGTTGGAGGCAGGGCACCGCGCCGGCGACGCGATCGTGCGCTGCACGCCACTGCAGAAGGCGCTGCAGGATGCATTCAAAGCCGCGCAACAGGGCAACGCAGAGTCGCTGGCAAGGATCGCGCCTACTTCGCTGGTTTTCGGTGTGTGGGACTCGCGAGACACGCAGGCGAAGCTGCCGCGGCTTATCGCATCAACCATTCGTGCGTTCAACGTGCAAAAACTGACCCGGTCGGCTCAGTTCAACCCAGCAGCCTCGTACGTCGAATCGAACCTTCTCATTGACCCAGACACCTTGCCGACGGGTAGCAAGGAAGAGAAAGAAACCAAGGCCAAACTCAAGGATGGCTACGCCAAGCGTGGCTTCATTCACGTCCCTGCCTCCGGGTCTCACGGCGGCGTTATAGCTACCGGCGGCATCCGACGCGACGCCACGCTCAGCCTCGCGGCGCTCCGATTGCTGAACGCCGGAACGGACAAGAGCAAGACCGAATCACTCCGCCGCTACATCCTCGGTCTCTCGCTGGTCGCCTTTACCTACCGCACGTCAAGCTATCTCCGCCAGGGATGCAATCTCGTCCCCGATCCCGACAAGCCCGCCGAGTTCGTGGAAGTGCGAAATGATGGAACCCGCCAGTCGGCCAAGATCACGCACGACGAGGCGATCGCCTACGCCTCGGACGCGGCCAAGGCATTCATTGTCGGCAAGGACCAGCACGTCGAGTTCGACAAGGAACTCGCGAAGAAGGACGTGCAGGGCGACGCCGATGGTGACGGCGCGGCCAAGCCCAAAAAAACGGCGCGCGGCAATAAGTGATCCTCAAAGCGGAGCATCCCGTGCAGAGTCAACTCTGCCTCACCATCACCTTTCTCGACCCGCGATTCCACGGCCGGCGCGACGGCGGCGAGCCCGAGTGGCCGCCGTCGCCCTTGCGGCTCTACCAGGCGATCGTCGCCGCCACCGCGGCTCCAACCGGGCGAATCGACGGCGGTCTCGCCGATGCCTTGCGCTGGTTCGAGCGACTTCCGCCGCCGCGGATCGTGACGCCCGCGTCCTGCGCCGGAGCACCATACCGACTATCCGTCCCCAACAACGCGATGGACCTCGTTGTCAAAGCGTGGGTCAAGGGCAATTACGACGGCTCCGGCGATGCAAACCCCGCGACCCATCGCACCATGAAGACCGTGCGCCCCACGCATCTGGTGGGCGGCGACCACGTACGTTACATCTGGGAGCTTCCCGATCCGTTGCTCGAAGTTGACCGCCGTCATGCCGAGGTCATCCGCACCGCGGTACGAAGCGTCGTCGCGCTGGGATGGGGTGTCGATCTCGTCGTCGGACACGGCGAAATCAACGCCGTCGATGCAAACGACGAGGCGGCGGGGCCGCCGGCCGAGAAATGGGAGCCCGGGGCACAGCGCACCGGAACGCCGCTTCGTGCGCCAGTGCCCGGTACGTTCGACGCGTTGCTCCGCCGCCACCGGGCGTTTCTTAACCGTGTAACGGACGACGGCTTTGTGCCTGTCCCGCCGCTCACGACATCCTCTGTCACTCGCTACCGTCGCGCGAGTGATCCGCGCCCCCGCCCCTACGCCGCTTTCACCCTCGCCTCCCCCTTCGACAACGGCAAGAAAGTCTCCTTCCCACAGCACCGCGCCGTCTGTGTCGCCGCGATGCTCCGGCATGCCGCGTGCGAAGCCGCCAAGGGCGACCTCGACGAGGATGGCTGGCGCACCGAAGAATGGGGACGGCGCTTCGTCGCGGGGCACGGACAGGGCGAGTCCGACAAACGCCGCGCAAAAGACGATGACTCGCCGCGGTTCTCCTACCTGCCGCTCCCCACCATCGACCCGCGCGGCGTCGTGGGCGACATCCGCCGCGTGATGATCGCCGAGCCGTTTGGCGGCGACGACGGCCGGTCGACAGCGTGGGTGCGCCAGCGTCTTGGCGGCACCTCCCTTAATAAGGAACCACAACGGGAACCCTGGGCGGAACTCCTTCGAGCCGTTATCCCGGCGGCCGCCATCGACGCCGACGATCCGCTTCGACAGTGCGCCGCCCTTTACCTCTCCAGCCTGCATCCGTGCCAGCTCCCCAGCGTGCGCGACCTGAAACGCTGGTTGCACCGCCAGGGCCCCGATCATCCGCAACACCGGGATGTCTGGCCTCATGTCGAGCGCATGCGCGACGCGATCGCAGCAGCGCCGGCGGGCTCATCGCAGGTTCCGCCCCGCGACGCCGCCGCAGTACTCGAGCCGCTGGAGTCTGACGGCGTGCTTAGGCAGTACATCACCGCATCTCACACGTGGGCGTCCGTTACGCCGGTGATCCTTCCACGCTATGTTAGCTTGATGAATGGCAGCGAAATGGACGTGGCGCTGCGCGAATGCCTGCAGCACGCCGGCGTGCCTTGCGGTGAGAGCGAAGTCAAAATTGAATCCCGGCTCGTGTCGTGGTTCCCGCGGGCGGCGCGCAACAATCAGTTCAAGCGCCCTGCGTACCTCCGGAATCTGCCGGCAGTCCACGTTTTCTTGCGTTTTTTGAGGGAGCCGTTGACCGGCCCGATTTCGTTGGGTGCCGGTCGTCATTGCGGCCTAGGCATCCTCGCGGTCGGAGCGTGAAGAAGACGGCCAACAGACCGGAGCATTCTGCAGGTCGTTCGTTCTTTGACAAGCTTATATTCTTCGGGTGCGCTGGCGAACCTTGATGCCGACGCACGTTTGACGTAGATTGAGTCATATGATTCCGATAGTGGCAGAGTGACCAGCAAGTCTTTCGGCCGCAGCGCCGCCGCGAGTGCGACGGTGGTGAAGGGGGGTGCTGGGCACGCTCGCGGGGTTCAAGAACAGCTTGGTTTTGCGGATTTTTGGTATCATCGAGAGGGTGGTTGTGTCGCCGGATTGCTCCGAATCCCCTCTCGCTCGCTAGAGGCATCGGAAGTGCCTTGTTTTACAGGGTTTGCGAGGGCGGCGGCCTCCGCGGCTCACAAGCCGCGGCCCCATTGAAGCCTCTTGAAGCACGCCATAAAGCTTGACGAACTCCGCCTCCGCGGCTCACAAGCCGCGGCCCCCTTGAAGCGGTACCACAGTCGCACTCGATTTCAATCTCTCGCGCCTCCGCGGCTCACAAGCCGCGGCCCCATTGAAGCGGCTTGCCGCACTCGCACGCAGCAATGCCCCGCGCGCCTCCGCGGCTCACAAGCCGCGGCCCCATTGAAGCGTGTACACGAGTTCGACCTGCGCGATGTCCGGTTGCCTCCGCGGCTCACAAGCCGCGGCCCCATTGAAGCGGTGAAATTCCCCCCCTCCCACGCGAGATCAACGCCT
>CAZLDF010000487.1:0-3164 GCA_964558095.1 uncultured Isosphaeraceae bacterium
CCGGCCGGACAGCGACATTGACGTGCTCGTGGAGTTCCTGCCAAACGTCAAGTACAGCTTGCTTGACCTTGGCGGAACGTACGTGGAGCTGCGAGAGATGTTGGGCCGAGAGGTGGATCTGAAAACGCCATACGACCTCTCCCGATACTTCAGAGAAGAAGTGGTGCGAACTGCGAGGCCGCTCTATGCGGCGTGATGGCGCATGGGTACTAGAGCATCCTGTCCTTGCGAAGATCGCGAACCTTGCACGCGTGAAGTTCACGCCGCTTCGAATCGCACGACCTTCGCCTCGACTTGCCGAGCCGCGGGATGCGGCTGGCGCACAAGCGTGCGCAGTCGCTCCGCCGTTTCTGCGCTGAAGATTGGCTCGCCGCAACGAGCACACACTTCCGCTGGAACATTCTCCACAACGACGACGCGCCCGTCGATGGTGAACGTCTGCGTGACCACTGACGACTGAAAGTTCGCGCTGCCGCAGTTCGTACACTTCATCGTTCAGGCGTCCTGCGAACCCGGGTATCGATCCATTCGCCTGGATTAGGCCAATACAGCGTGATGATCTTAGCCGCGTCACCTCATGCACGCGAGACGTGCATGTGGAGGGCGTAGCCGGCTGCCGTCCATCCGAGCAGCAAGCAACTCGGCGAATACTTGTCGTCGGGGTAGTCCTCGATCACTTCCGCCGACGCACCGGCTTCCATGATCGCATCGCGACCGGTGTTTCGTTCGACGACGCGCTTGAGGGCATGTGCACTGAACCAGAACTGACCACGACGAAGCAAGTCGCGCATCTCGGAGTCCGAGAGCGGTGTCTGCGGCGCCGAAGACATCGGCTCTATCGCCGCGTCACCGGCGCACGCGCCGCGGCCATCGCGACCTCCACGACCGGCGGCTCGGCACGAGGCAATCGGCGGTCGGTCTTGTCAATGACGTTGCGCACAGTTCGCGCAATGCTCGCTGGATCGAGCCCGGCCTCTTCAAGCTGGCCGCTGCGCGAGCCCTGGTAGATCCAGTGCGTCGAGGGAATCGCGATTCGCGTGATCAATCGCGTATCGAGCCCTGCTTCGCTCGCTGCGTCGATCACGCATGAGCCGAAGCCGCCTTCGAGGCCATGGTCTTCGACCGTCACAATCGGCACGCCCCCCCCTTCGCGTTCAAGCAGCGATCGCACCAACTCGATGTCCACCGGTTTGGCGAAGCGCGCGTCATAGACATTCACCTTGTATTCGCCGTTGAGAATCTCGACCGCCTGCATGGCGCTGATCGCCATCGTGCCGTAGGCGAGGATGGCTGCATCCGGAGTGTCGTTCTCGACCAGCGGCCGCGCTTTGCCCAGTTCAAATGGCGGACAGAGTTGATTCGCAAACAGCTCGCTTACACTGTCGCGCGGATAGCGCACGGCGCTGATGCCCGCGTCATAGCCCGCCATGAACTTCAGCGACGCTTTGAGGCTCGGCTCGTCCATCGCCGCCATGAGCACCGCGTTGGGGAACACACGGAGAATGCTGACATCGCAGAAGCCGTGGTGAACCGCGCCGTCGCCGCCGACGAGTCCCGCGCGATCCAGGCACAAGCGCACCGCGAGTCCCTGCAAGGCGACTTCCTGAAACGCCTGATCGAACGCGCGCTGCACGAACGTCGAATACACCGCGAAGAACGGCTTCCACCCCGTCTTCGCGAGCCCCGCGAGCATGTCCATCGCGTGGCTCTCGCAGATGCCGGTGTCCCACGAGCGCGTCGGAAACTTCGGGATCACCTTGTTCAGTCCCGTCCCATCGGGCATCGCGGCGGTGCACGTGACGACCCTGGCGTCAGCCTCCATCAGTTCGATCAGCGCATCAGCGAACGCGCTGGTGAGGCTGCGACCGCCGCCCTTGAGCTCGACTCTGCACCCGGCCGCGGTCAGGTTCTCGCCGTTGACGACCGCGAAGGGCTTGGGCGAATGAAACGTCGTCGCGTCGCCCTCGCTGAAGTTGTATCCCTTGCCCTTGATCGTGTGCACGTGCAGCACCATCGGCCGATCGAAGTCCTTGACCTCGATGAGCATGTCGATGAGCGAGCGGATGTCGTGGCCGTCGATCGGGCCGACGGTGAGCAGGCCGAATTTCTCGAACCACGCATCGTGCGCGATCGAGTCCTTGGCGATCTCGCCGAGGCGGTGATACATCTCGCCGATGATCGACCCGCCGGGAAGGTGGGCGACGACGTCGCGCGCGGTGCGCTTCATCTGGAGGTACGCGGGATTGACGCGCACGCGATCGAAGTATGCAGCGATGGCGCCCTGCGGTTTCGCGATCGACATGCCATTGTCGTTCAGCACAACCAGAAACTGGCGCTTGAGCGTGCCCGCATTATTCAGCCCTTCCATCGCGACGCCGTTGACGATGGATGCATCGCCGATGAGCGTGACGACGCGCCGGCCGGCGGCGTTCTTCTCGGGATCGAAGCCTTCGCAGTTCAGCGAGTCGCCGCGCGCCATGCCGACAGCGGTGGAAATGCCCGTGCCCGCGTGCCCAACCGCGAAGAGGTCGTAATCGCTTTCGCGCGGGTCGGGGAAGCCCGCCATGCCGTCGCGCTGGCGCAGCTTGCCGAGCATCGGATAGCGGCCGGTCAGCAGCTTGTGCGGATAGCACTGGTGCCCCACGTCAAACAGCAGCCGATCGTGGCCGAAGTCGAAGACATAGTGCAATGCGATGGTGAGCTCGACCACGCCGAGGTTGGGTGCGAAGTGGCCGCCCGTCTTCATGATCTGCTCGGTGATCGCGTGGCGAATCTCCGCTGCAAGTTCCGGCAGGCGATCCACCGGCAGCTTTTTCAGGTCGGCGGGATTGCGAATCTCCGGCAGCAACGTCAGCTTCATCTGAGTTCCTTGATCGACAAACCACCCGGACCTTCGCCCCCCCATCGACTCAGGTCCGGCGTCCCTCAACCACTCAATCACCAAATCGCCAAATCACCAAATGGATCAACTCTCTTCTCTGCGACCTCTGCGCCTCCGTGGTGAATTCCAGTGCGTTTCAACCACTAGCGTATCCCTATCGGGTGCGGCTGGCCATGTGGCAACACAATTGCCGGAGCGGCTCCGCGGGGGGGCCGAAGGCCGCGAGCGCCTCCATCGCCTGTGCCTCCAAGGTTGCAATCAGTTTCTCCGTGCCGTCGATTCC
>CAZLDF010000488.1:0-4345 GCA_964558095.1 uncultured Isosphaeraceae bacterium
CCGCCCGGAGGGCGGACGTGATGTTCGTCCGCCCTCCGGGCGGGAAGCAGAAGAATGTGGATGGTTCGGGTTTCCTCGCCAGGGGCTTGCGAGGCGCTGCGCCCCTGGCAACGTTCGTGCGCCCTGCGGGCGAACAATCGATCAGAAGCCTGCATCAAGTTCGGACGATTGCAGAATCATGCCGGGCCATTTAGTTTCGCACGGGAGCGTCGCGCCGCTGCTGTTCCTCGAGTTGCTCGCGCTCTCGTTGCCGGCGGCGCTCCATTTCGGCGCGATATGCGTCCATCCCCGGCGGTTCGGGAAACGCCTGGTCGATCGTGTACCGGCGACCCCACGCCGTCGTCGCCAGCTCGCGTTCAAGCTGCGGCTTGATCGCGTCGTACACCTCGGCGCGAAGCTGTGGAATGTATTTGTCCACCTGCGCCCAGATCACCATGCGCTCGCGGAACGGGACGGATCGATCGACCATGAGGTTGCCGAAGACGAGCGTAGCGCTGTTTTCGAGTTCGCCGACGAGCGCGCCGATGCGCGCTTCGCCGAAGCGCGTGACGTAATCGTTCCACGCCTCGTTCTTGAAGTAATTGGTGGTCCACGCGGCGTTGGCGAGCGCCTCGACAAGCAGTTCCGGCTCGCCCTGCGCCAGGCCCACTCGCAAGCCGTAGCGAAGCGAATCGGCGACTTCACGTGGCGCCAGCCAATGCTGAGCCTCATACTGGCCTTTAGTTTCCTTCTTGACGAACACCGCGACGGGCACGCTGTACTCGGGATTGTGGAACTTCGAACCCATGCCGAAGAGTTCATCGAGCTTGGCGTAAAGCTGGTCGGCGCGGGCGAGTTCGCCTCGGTGGAACGCGCCGCGCACCTCCGCCGCGAGGAAGTGCTTCAGGAAGTCGATGAACCGCTCGCCGCCCGCTCCCCGCACGTTGATGTGCTTGATGTAGAAGTGCTCGAAGTTCTCGACGATCGAATCGACCCAGCGCGCGTCGGGCAAGCGCGAGGAGCCGGTTCCGGAGAACGGGTCGAAGAAGATGCGGCCGTCGCGCGCCAGGCCCTGCATGCCCTGAAGCTGCATGCTGTCGTTGTTGAGCACCTTGTAGATGTCGTCCTCGCTGACGCGCGTGCGATGCTCGGCCATCAGCGAGCCGCGGCGCGACCAGTAGATCGCGTGCGCCTGGCCGTGGCGCCAGTCGAGTGGCCCCAGGTCGCGCGTGAACTCGTACATGAGCTGCGGGTCCATGTTGTATTCGTCGAGCAGGACGCGTTTGCGCGCGTGCGCGACGAGCAGCTTCCACGCCTGGGCGTACTTGGGCTCGTTCGCCAAACGGTCGAACGCCAGGAACCACGCCGATTCCTCGCGAAGCTGCACCGCCTGATCGACGATCTCGGCGATCTCGGACTGCTGCGTCGTCGCCTGCCACATCACGTAATACAGCAGAAAAGAACGATCGAGTTCGAACGCGAACCGCTGCTCGACCTTCGAGTAGGCGCTGCGCAGCTCGGCGATCAGTTCAGCCGCTTCGGGATGCGATTGCTCGATCTGCTCCAGCCGCTGGGGCGCGTCGGCGACTTCCTTCATCCACGCGATGCGTTCGCTCCACGCGTCCGGCGGCTCGCCGAGCAGGAAGTGCCACTCGCGGCACATCTGGTCCTTGTAGAACAGGTGCGCGTCGTCCGAGATGCCTTCGATCTTGTGCGCGAACCAGAAGGCGAGTTCCTTGTGCAGCACGAGGTCGTTGGGGTTGTAGCGCAGCCCCTCGTTGCGCACCAGGCTGATGCCCTGGCGCACCCAGTCCCAGCGCTCTTCGCGCGTGCCGGTGGCGACAGAGATGTTGTAGGCCATATTGTGGCCGTGGAACGCCCAGACCGCGGCGAATCGCGGCTGGAGGCGCGTGATCATCTCCGTGCGCGCCATGATCTCGTAGTACTTGCCGTCCTGCTTCATCTGATTGACGGTGATCCAGAGCCAATCGACGATCAGGCCGCGAATCGCGCCGATCGCCTGGCCGACGACGACGAAGGGCGGCGCGCCTTCGATGGAAACGTCTGTGTAGCGCAGCGCGTGTCGATCGGCCTGGTCGATCAGCCCCGGCAGAAGCGAGCCGGAAGCGATGACGCTCAGGAGGATCATGGCGAGTGCCGCGAGCTGGATGAATCGGTCGTGTTTCATCGAAAGTCAGAGGTCAGAAGTCAGAAGTCAGGGGGCAGAAGTCATACCGCATTGCGTGCGCTGACCTCTGACCTCGGCTCATCCCTGGCCGGAATAAATCGCCAACTGTCGGCGGCGAAGCACGAGGAAGCCGATGCCGATCACGATTCCCGACCACAGGACGCCCAGCTTGAGGATCGTCAGACCCACGCTCCACCAACTGATGAAGCGGCCTTCGACGAGCGATTCGGTCGGCTTGATGTCGCCGAAGCCGCTCAGCAGGAACACCAGCAGCAGCGCGATGAGCCGAATGACCCATTGGAACGCCCACTGAATCACCATGCCGATGTTCGACCAGTCCATGCTCTCCATCGGCGTCGGGTGATACATGCCCAGCGACTCGGCGAGGAACGGCCCCATCAGGCCGGCGATGAACACGGTGAAGGAAAGCAGGCACGCGACCGCGAAGCTCAGGAACGTCGAACACCCCACGCCCAGCGCCGCCAGAAACGCGAGCTTGATCCACACGACCAGCATGGCGCGCAGAAAATTGCCCTCGAAGCTGGCGACGCGATAGAGAATCTCGAAATCTTCCGGGTCCCAGTTCAGCGCGCCGACGCCCGCCTCGTTCGGCGGCGGCTCGTAGAGGTTCACGATCGTCAGCAGCAGCGTGCCATCGTCGCGGATGAGCTGCGGCGGAATGGGCATCGTGTGCCGGACGGTGGGAACGTAGATGCGCTCGACCGCGGTGTTCGGGTCTTCATTGAACGCGAAGAGCGCGGGGAACGTTTGATGCTCGTCGTCGCGCAGGATGTGGAATCGATACCGGAGCGTCACGGTCGAGTTGAACCGCTTGGCGGGGCCCAGGCCCGTGAACGTGTACGTTCGCCAATTCTGCACTGTGCCGACCGGCGCGACGGAACGCTGCAGCAGCGAGAATTCCTCTTCGATCTGCCGCCGCAGGCTCGCCCGGACCTCCGCCGGCACTTCCTCGAGCTGCGACAACTCGGGGTTGTCGGCGATGCGCCGCTCGATCTGATCGCGAAGCTGCTCCGCCGTCAGGGACGGATAGTCCGGTCGGCGGGGCACGCGGGCCGTCAGCACCTCGTCGGTCACCGCGAGCGCGTCGAGCACGCCCTCTTCGCCCGCCGAAACGGGCTGCTGCCGCAGGTACTGGATGAACGTGAAGATGGAGACGCCCGCGACGAGCAGGATCACGGCGTTCAGCGAAGCGACGCCCAGCCACTTGCCGACGAGATAGTTCCACTTGCTCACCGGCTTCGACACGATCTGCCATATCTGCCGGTCGCGAATCTCGAACGCCACGGTGGCGCACGACATGAACAGCGTCAACACCGCAGCCACCGAAAACGTGACGCCCAGGCTCCAGCTTATGAACGTCTGAATGCGATACCGCAGCGGGTCTTCGGGGTTCAGCACGAACGGCAGCAGCGGCAGGATGACCAGGAGGATGACGATGAAGACGACGCCCATCCGCGTTCGCGTCGCCTCCTTGAGCACGGTGTGCGCGACGGCCAGCGCCTGGTGGGGCCGCGACAACGCGAGCATCACCGCTCGCACCAGCAGGACGTACGTGAACGTCAGCAGTCCCATGCCGCCGAACGCGAGCACGACCTGCACGCTTCCGATCCAATAGCCGACGAGGACGGGAATGGCCGTGCCGATCACGGTCAGCAGAAGCGCCAGCGTCAATTCCATCCAGATGACCAGCAGCAGCCACGCCAGCGCGCTCAAACCGAGCAGCCACGTCATGTGCGGTTGCGCGAGCAGCCACTGGGGCGCCCAGGCGGGGCGCTCTGATTCAAGCAGGCGAAACGCGAGGGCGTTGGCCTGCGCGGGGGTGATGATGCCCTGCGGGCCGAAGTAGTGCCGGGCGATCGACTGGATGCGCTGGCCGCCGAAGGTCCGGCCGTCCAGCGTCACCGTTCCCGTTTCGGCGATGCTCACCGCGTGGCGGTCGCCCGCGTCCAGCGATTGACCGGAGAGCGCTGCGACGATCGTCTGATGCTGCGAGTTGAGTCTGTATGTTTCCGCCAGCAGTTGACCGAACGTGAGCCCGACGAGCAGCAGCGCCGCGACCGACGCTGCGATCTTGAAACCGCGGCGCTTCTGCAAAGCGTTCAGCCGGCGATACATGGCGCGCAGGGCGTTCATGTCGGGGGTCGGGGCGATGCGCCG
>CAZLDF010000489.1:0-9825 GCA_964558095.1 uncultured Isosphaeraceae bacterium
GAGTTATCGCGGCGCGAACGCGCTTGCACTCCCGTATCGCATCCCCGGCCATCGAGGCCGTCGATGCGATCACAGGCGAGACGCCTGTGCCACTGGCGCCTGTGCCACTCCGGTCCCCCTCTCCCCTTGGGAGAGGGGTTAGGGGTGAGGGCCGTCCGGTCAAATGACTGCGCACTTCGCCGCGAGTTACGACGGCGCGAACGCGCTTGCACGTCCGTATCGCATCGCCGGCCATTGAGGCCGTCGGTGCGATCACAGGCGAGACGCCTGTGCCACTGAATTTCACAGGCGGGACGCCTGTGCCACTGTTGCCCGTGCCACTGTTCAGAATGTCGGCGCACATCGTTCATCCATGCAATGACTGTTCGGGCGACTATCATGGCGGCGTTATGACAACGGCTGAAACACGTTCGAAGCTGCCCAAATCCTACACTCCGGCCGAGCACGAGGGCCGCGTGCGGGCGATGTGGGAGTCGTCCGACGTTTTCCGCGCATCGGTGGAAGGCGAAGGCGATCCGTTCTGCATCCTGATCCCCCCGCCGAACGTCACAGCCGCGCTGCACCTTGGCCACGCCTTCAACAACACGCTCCAAGACATCCTCGTGCGCTATCACCGCATGAAGGGATGCAGAACGCTGTGGATGCCCGGCACCGACCACGCCGGCATCGCCACGCAGGCGGTCGTTGAAAAGCGCCTGCAATCGCAAGGCAAGCGCCGCACCGACTTCACGCGCGAGCAGTTCGTCGAAATGGTCCAGGCGTGGAAGGACGAATATGAAGCGACCATCACCGAGCAGCTCAAGGCGATGGGCTGCTCTTGCGATTGGGCCCGCCAGCGATTCACGATGGATGAGATGTGCGCGCGGGCCGTGCGCGAAGCGTTCTTCCAACTCTTCAAGGCGGGCCTGATCTACCGCGGCAAGCGATTGGTCAACTGGGATCCGGTTTCGCTGACGGCCCTCGCCGACGACGAAGTCGAGATGAAGGAAGTGCGCGGCAGCATGTGGTATCTGCGATACCCGCTGGTTCATCCGCCGGCGAATCCCGACGATCCGCACGATGCGCAGGAAGTGACGTGGTCGGAGCTGGCGCGCCGCGGATATCCCGTGCCGCGTGGCGCGGGGGGGGCGGAATACGCCGACGAAATTCCCGCGTGGGTGACGGTCGCCACGACTCGACCTGAAACGTACCTCGGCGACACCGCGGTCGCGATCAACCCGCGCGATCCGCGGGCCGCGCCCCTTGATGGACTCATGGTGCAGCTTCCCATCGTCGGCCGGGTGATCCCGATCGTGCAGGACGACTACGTCGTGCTGCCCGATTCGACTTCGACGGAAGCCAAGGCCCAGTTCGCGACGGGCTTCCTGAAGGTGACGCCCGCGCACGATCCCAACGACTGGGAGATCGGCATTCGCCACGGCGAACGCATCGCCCGCAATTCCGCGCGCACGGTCGTCATCAACGTCCTCGCCCCGGACGCGACGATCAGCGATCAGCACGGCTGGCAGCGCGAAGCCTGGCGCGAGAACGGCCACGTTTTCGTCGGCATGTCGCGCGAAGAGGCTCGCAAGAAAGTCGTCGCGGAATTCAAGCAGCGCGGTTTGCTGGAGAACGTCCGCGATTACAGCCACAGCGTGGGACACAGCTATCGCAGCCACGTGCCGATCGAGCCGTATCTGAGCGATCAGTGGTACGTGAAGGTGAGTGATGATCGGCTGGTCAGCGAAGCGCAGCGGGCGCTGGTGGATGAACAGTTTGAGGGGGAGAAACCTCCGAGAGACAGTGGCACAGGCGTCTCGCCTGTGACGGCTTCATCGGCCTCGATGGCCGATGAAGCCGTACCGGGCGCGAGGCGCACCACAGCATCACTGCGCACCACCCGCCGCAACTTGCCGCACTGGGAAATGGGCGGCAGCGTCTACTACATCACATTTCGCGTCGTCAAGGGACAACAGCTCGCACCCGAGGAACGAACGATCGTCGCCGCCACCTGCCGCCACTGGCACGGTTCGCGCATGCACCTGCATCTTGCCGTCATCATGCCCGATCACGTGCACATGCTCATGCAGCCGCTGCCGAAGGATGACCGGGAGTCATGGTGGCCGCTGTCGGATCTGCTGCACAGCATCAAGAGTTTCTCGGCGCATCAGGTTCAGAAACAAAGAGGAGCCACAGGTTCCCTCTGGCAGGATGAATCGCTGGATCGCATTGTGCGCAACGATGAGGAATTCTTCGAGAAGTTCAACTACATGCTTGAGAATCCCGTGCGCGCGGGGCTGGTTGAGCGCGTTGAGGACTATCCGTTTGTGGTGAGGCCCGATGAGTCTGCCGCAGTGCGAGGGACGGCCGAACGCCCCTCGTACGGTCCGGCTCGCCGCGGGCTTCGCCGGACCGTCACAGGCGAGACGCCTGTGCCACTGAGCGACAGCGCCCCGCGCGAAGGCGACGGCGAGCTGCGCTTCTTCCCCGAGCGGTACGCGAAGATGTACCAGTCGTGGCACGACAATCTGCGCGATTGGTGCATCAGCAGACAGCTTTGGTGGGGGCATCGGATTCCGGTGTGGTTTGGCGATCCACCCGGTTTCAACAACATGAGCATGCGGCCGGCGCAGGCCATTGATGAGTCGGAGTCGAAGCTTCAACCGTGGATTGATGCGGGGAGAATCGCGATCCAGCAGCCACGAGCAATTGAAGAAGTGCACGAGATCGAGAGCGTGGTTCCGATCAATGATCCGTACAGAATCTGTGTTCGAGATCCAGCGGACGACGAGGTGGTGGATTGGCTTGAAAGCAGTGGATTTCGCCAAGACCCAGACGTCCTCGACACGTGGTTCTCCTCCGGTCTCTGGCCGATCTCGACGATGGGATGGCCCCAGCCGGAGTCGTATCCGAATGAGATTCCCGAGGGGGGGGAACTACTGGAGACGTTCAATCCTTCATCCGTGCTCTGCACGGCGCGGGACATCATCACGCTATGGGTCAGCCGGATGGTGATGTTCAATCGGTTCTTCCGCGACGGCAAGGTGCCGTTCCGCGATGTGTACATTCACCCGATGATTCAGGACGGCCACGGCCAGCGCATGAGCAAGTCGCTGGGCAACGGCGTCGATCCGCGCGACATCATTCACACGCATGGAGCCGATGCGCTGCGCTTCACGCTGTGTCACATGGCCACGAGCACGCAGGACTGCCGGCTGCCCGTGAGCACCGTCTGCCCGCACTGCGAGGCGACGTTTCAGCCCGTCGAGATCACCAGCAACGCGGGCTATCGCGTCGCGGCGCCGGTGCAGACCTGCCCGAAGTGCGGGAAGAAAATGACGACTCTCTACGGCGTGCTAAGCGGCGAAGCCGAAGTCCCGTGTGAGTCGAATGATGAAAACGTTGAATCGCGGCGTGGCGAGGCATCCACGCTCGCAATGAATAGTTCCCCGAAGTTCGACTTCGGCCGCAACTTCGCGAACAAGCTCTGGAACGCGACGCGGTTTGCGCTACTGAGCCTGGAGAATTCAGCCCCCCCCACTGACTTCGAGTCGATTTCGATCCGCGAGCTGCGCCTCGAAGACCGCTGGATTCTCACCCGGCTGCATCGCACGCTGCATCGCGTCGAGGACGCAATCAACGACTACCAGTTCAACACCTACGCCGAGGCGATGTACGACTTCATCTGGCGCGAGTTCTGCGACTGGTACCTCGAAGCGATCAAGCCGACGGTGCGCGAGGATGCGCGCCAGCAGCACGCGCTGCGCACGGTGCTCAACGCGATCATGCGGCTGCTGCACCCGATCTGCCCGTTCGTGACCGAAGCGCTCTGGCCGCACGTGCGCAGCGCGGGGCCGACGGGCCTCGACGGGCTAAATCTTCCCGACGGCGAAATTCTCGCGGGCGCCGCCTGGCCCGACATCGCCTGCAAGGTCGATGACCCGCAGGCTGACGAGACCTTCACGCGCATCCAGTCGCTCGTCGAGTCGATCCGCACGATCCGGGGCGAGCGCAAGGTGCCTGTGAAGCGCCGCATCAAACTGCTGGCCCCTTGCGAGGTGATCCAGTTGGTCGATCTCGCCGACGGCGTGGTGCAGCAGCTCGCGGGCCTGTCGGAGGCGGTCGAGTCGAACGCGACGCCCAGCGATGGAATCCCGCTGGTCTTCGAGGGGTTCGAGTTGGCGCTGACTGATCTTGTTGACGCCGCCGACGCGGGGTTCGAGCGCCAGCGCCTCGAGCGCGAGGCGGCGAGCCACGAGAAGACGATCAACGCGCTCAATGCGCGATTGAACAACGAGGCGTACGTGAATAAAGCACCCGCGGCGATGGTTCAGCAGACGCGAGATCAGCTCGCCGCGGCGGAGGCGGCCTTGGCGGCCGCGCGAAAGGCCCTCGATTCGATCGGGGGCTAGACTTTGGCCTCGTGTTCACGCCCGACCGCCCCGACCTCACACTCCGTCCGGAGACACGGATGTCCACGAACGCGAAACAAGTCGTCCCCCGCGCCGCCCTGGCGATCGTTTGCGCGTCGCTGGTGACGCCGGCGGCGATCCTCGACGGATGCGCTGCGCCGCCGTCGCCTGCATCATTGGCCGCCGCCGAGTCCCCCGCCGCGCCCGAGCACGGCGCGCGCCTCGGCAGCGTGGCGTCGCCCGTCGAGGCGGTCGAGTATCTCGCCAGCGAGTGGAGCTTTCGCTATCGCGACGGCCAGCGCGAAGTCGCCCACGAGGGCCGGCGGCTCACCACGCCCAATTACGACATCTACACCACCATCAGCCGCCAGGAGATCATCGATCAGTTTCCGCTGTTCATGGAACGGGCGCTGCAGCACTATCAGACGGCCCTCGCGGACCTCCCCCCCCCTCCCGCGCGGTTCGAGACCTACATCTTCGGCAACCGCCGACACTGGGAAGTGAAGACCAACGAAGTCCTGCCGGGCGAAGCGGGCATGTTCAACAGCCTCGGCCGTGGCGGGTTTTCGACGCGCGGCATCGCGGTGCTCTATTACATCGACTACTACGGCCGGATGCAGAGCCGCGACACGCTCGCCATCGCCGCACACGAGGGCTGGCATCAATACACCCAGAAGACCTTTCGCAATCAGCTTCCCGTCTGGCTTGAAGAGGGCGTCGCGACCTACATGGAGGGCTTCGCCTACGAGAACGACCCTTCGCGCGGCGTGACGTTCACGCCCCAGTTCAATCGCGAGCGCAGCCGCGAACTCGGCCGCAATCTCCATTCAGACCACGGCCTGATTCCGCTCGATGAACTGCTCAGCCGTTCGCCGCAGGAATTCCTCGAAGACGGCAAGGAGGAACTGCTGGCGTATTACGCGCAGGTCTGGGCGCTGACGCGATTCCTCGCCGAGGGCGAAGGCGGCAAGTACGCCGACAAGCTGGCGATGGCGCTGTCGGACGCCGCGGACGGACAACTGGTTCGCAAGCTGATGTCCTGGCACACGCGCAGCGGCGAATCGCGCAGCCGGCGGTCGGTCAATTTGCGCGTCGGGCCCGCGGTGCTGCTAGCCTACTTCACCGACGACTTGAAGGCGTTCGAGCTGGAATACCTCGCCTTCGTCGGCGAAATCACTCGCTCTTCCGGTCGGCCGCGCGTTCGCGACGGACGGTAATGCCCGCGCGACGCCATCCACGCACTCGACGGATTCGGCGCACTCGGCGCACTCGAACCGCGCGGCGCGCATGGGACGCGCCATGAAGCTCGGCATCCTGTCCGATTCGCACGGCCACGCCGACCGCACCGCTCGCGCGGTCGAAGCGCTCATCCAGGCTGGCGCGCAAACGTTGATTCACCTTGGCGATTTCGAGCGCGTCGAAGCGATCGACCCGCTCGCCGGTTTCGATGCGCACGTCGTCTTCGGCAACTGCGACTGGGACATCAACTCGCTCAGCGAGTACGCCCGCGGCCTGGGGCTGAGCGTCGATCATCCGATGGGCGAGCTGCGCTGCGATGATCGCGTCGTCGCGTTCACGCACGGCCACCTGCAGGGCCTGATGGAGCAGGCCATGCGCGGCGGCGTCGATTATCTGTTGTACGGGCACACCCACACGCCCGCCGACGATCGCGTGGGCGATACGCGCGTCATCAACCCCGGCGCTCTCTTTCGCGCTCGCCGCTATACTGTCGCCGTGCTCGACACCGCGGCGGACAACCTGCAATTCATCGAGTTGCCGCGGGACGAGGCGTGAACGGGCGAGCATGACGTCGCAGCCGGACCAGTTCAAACTCGAAGAGGTGGTCGTCGCGCTCGCCGCGGAAGCCGATCACCCGGACGTCTATCGCCTGTACGAAGAGGGCGTGCTGGAAGGACAGGTTCGCGACAACGATACGGGCGCGGACGTTGACAACCTTCACGCCGGCTACTTCGACGACGAAGGCGCCAGCGGCTTCTGGGTGGCGCGTCACCAGGGACAGGTCGTGGGCATGGTCGGCGTGCAGCGAACAAGCGACAACAGCGCCGAGATTCGCCGCCTGCGCGTCCACAGCGACTTCCGGCGCCGGGGCGTCGGAACGCTGCTCATGAAGAATGCCCTGCAATTCTGCCGCGACAAGGGATACCTGAAAGTCGTGCTCGACGTGCGCATCGAGCGAGCCCCGGCCATCGCGCTCTTCGAAAAGTTCGGCTTCCTCCACGGCCGCACGCGCGAGATCGACGGCCGAAAGCTGCTGGACTTTTACCTCGACCTGTATCGCGAACCGGGAACGTAGGGAAAGAGGTCGGGGGTCAGTAGTCGCAGGTCGAACGTCCGAAGTTTGTTTCGCGAGGGGGCTTGTCCCCCTGAGGGGTCGCCTGGTGAGACCTCGCGATTGCCGCCCACTCGATCGCGCCGCGGATGTGCGCTTGAAACATGGGATCGGCAAAACACTCGGGCGTGTGCCCCAACGCGGTGTAGAACGACCGGCCGCGCGCGACCTCGCGGCACCAGGCGATTGGATGATCGTCGCCCATCGCCCCCCCTTCGTACGACGCTTCATCGACCGTCATCAACACGCGGTGCCCGCCGTCGCGCGGATTGCGATCGAAGTCGTACCATTCGTCCACGTGCGTCCACGTCGCGGGAAGGCCCGCGGTGGCCGGGTGAGCGTGGTCTTCGACGCGGACGAGGGCCGGTTGAACGTGCGGATGACCGGCGAAATACGCCCCAATCATCGAGCCGTACCACGGCCAGTCATATTCGGTGTCGGTCGCGGCGTGAATGCCGACGAACCCGCCGCCGCGCTCAACGAATCGCTGCAAGGCGATCTGCTGCTCGTCGTCGAGCACGTCGCCTGTGGTGTTGAGAAACACGACGACATCGAAGGATTCGAGCGACGCCTGCGAGAACCGTTCGCTGCTTTCGGTCAGTTCGGCGATCAGATCGCCCGCGGCGTGGAGGTCGCGAAACATCGCGTGGCCCGCTTCGATCGAATCGTGGCGAAAGCCGGCGGTGCGGGAGAACACGAGCACGCGCGGCGACTGGGCGTTCGAAGATGGAACTGATCGCGGCGGCGCCTGACATCCCGCGTCAACCGCGACAAGCACCAGCAATGCAGCGATCGCGAGCACTCGCGCCATGGCGACGCACGATCGCAAGCGGAGGCGTGAAAGTCAAAGCGCGAACGTGTAAATCCTTCGAGTGCTGTTGAAATTGCACGCCCGCTATCGTCGAGAGCGGCATTGAGCCGCTCTCGACGATCACAGGCGAGACGCCTGTGCCACTGACTTTCAGCCGCTCTCGGCGATCACAGGCGAGACGCCAGCGCCACTGAGTGCTTACTCGTCGCTCTGATCCTTCTTGTTCTTCTCGGAGAGCTTCTTCAACAGTTCTTCGAGGCGCTGAAGGCGCTCGCCGAGGTCGGCCATGTCGGCCTTGACGGCGTCTTCGAGCCCGTCCTCGATCTCCTGCTCGATGTTCACGTCATCAGAGCCTGCTTGCTTGCGCAGCTTCAGGTCCAGCCGGGGGTTGATGACGATGCTGTGGCCGGGCCCATGATGTTCGATCGGGGGCAGGACAAACATCTCGCCGGACAAGCCTTCGAGATTCGGGATGTCCATGACACCCGTCGGCATCCTGCGCCACAGCCCGACCGAAGCGCCTTCGCCGATGACCTCGGCCCCATGCAGAGCGTCGGCGTCGTACGCGGCGACGTTGACAGTCACGGCCTTGCGCTGGCCCTCGTGAATCACCGTGAGGGCGATCGAGTCGCCGGGATTGAGCTGGGCGATGGCTTCATGGACCTGCTGCGGACCGGCGGGCGTCTTGCCGTTGATGGCGACGATGATGTCATAGGCGTCGATGCCGGCCTTGCGTGCGGGCAGGCCTTCGAGCACGCCGTTGATGATGGTGGTTTCGCCGCGCGTCAGTTTGAGGTGGCGAATGAGCGGCTCCGACGGCTCGCCGAGGTGCACGCCGATCATGGTCTTGGGCGCTTCGGCGACGAAGAGTTCCTGATGACCCGTTCCCTGATCGCGCCAAAGCTGAATCTGCTCGTGCAGCTTGTCGAAGTCGCCGCCGAATTGCAGGTCCCACTTGAATTCGCCTTCGCCGAGGGCGCCGCCGAAGCCGAAACCGTGAACCTCTTCGCCTTTCTCGTCGAGAATCACGATCCGGCCGTCCTTGTGCTGGATGCGGCCGGGATCGACTTCTTCGCCGTTGATGATCACTTTCATGTCCTGGTTGACGCCGTGCAGCTCGAGAATCTGGGCATCGCCATCCTCAGCGGTGACGATGCGGCTGTGCACGACAACCTTGTCTTCGTCGCCTGCCCCGCCAGGAGCGGAAACGCCCAGCGACAGGACCGCGATCGTGGCGAGTGTTGTTGCGTGAATCATGGAAATAATCCTCCAGAAGGGATTCCGTTGTGTGCGGTTCAGTTCCTACATCGTTCGTCCTGACGAGCCCCGAAGCCGCGCCAGCGTTGGCTGGCCCGTTTCATCGCGCCCGTTCAGTTCATAGACATCGTTGATGAGCGCTCGCTCGAGAATCTGACGCAAATACAGCACTTCGACGCCTTGGCCGCCCGGCGCGGGGCGGGACTCGACGAGCACGTTGGGCAGTTCGCCGATGACCGCGCCCTCTTCCTGGCCGCGTTTCAGATAGTTCTGAAGCGACTGATAGGCGGAGGTGGGAACAAGCGAAGCTTCGTTTCGCGGCATCTGTCCGCTGCCGCCGGTGATGCGGCTGCCCGTCGGCGCTGTGAAATGCGTGATGAACGCCAGCGACACCAGCGCCGCGACGGCCCAGCCCGACCACGACGACCGCCAGGGCAGGGCGAACCGGCTGCGCGCGACGGTTTCGAGCTGCGCATCGCGGCGGGCCGCGGCGTGGACATCAATCAAGTGCAGCGGCGCTTCGATCGCGTCGGCCGCGTCCGTCGCCTCCGCCATCACCCGCCGCAAGAGTCCCTCCTGCCGCTGCGCGATGGCCAGATCGCGCCAGATGCCCGCGTCGGATTGCGCTTGAGAAACCAGCGCATCCCAGTCGCCGTCGGTTCCATCACCCGCCGCCAAGGTTGAGATCAGGTTGTGCAGTTCCTCGTGTTGGATCATGTCGCGTTCACCTCGTGCGAGATGGTTTGATTCGAGTGCAAAGCGTGGCCGTGGTCGTCGTCGCCGTTTTCGGTCGCCGCGAGTTGTTGTCGCAGCATGGCGCGGGCGCGGGCGACGCGCGTATCGACCGTCGCGGGCGTGATGCCGAGGATCTCGCCGATGTGCGTCGATCGCATGCCTTTGATCGCCCGCATGAGCAGCGGCTCGCGGTAATCCTCCGGCAACTCGTGTACGAGGCGCATCAACCGCGATGCGCCGTCGTCCGCCAGAGGATGCGCCTGCCCGGCCGCGAGTGCCGG
>CAZLDF010000490.1:0-3119 GCA_964558095.1 uncultured Isosphaeraceae bacterium
ACAGGCTCGGGCGCCTATCAGGCATACGGCGCTGGCGGCGCGTTCAAAGACTCCCGCTTCGTCAACTGCACCATCGTCAACAACATCGGCCTTGGCAACGTCGGCCTCAGCGCGTGGAACGCAGTCGTTGACAACTGCATCCTCTGGAACAACCACACCCCTGGTGGTTTGCACACGCAATACCAACAGCTCGTCGATTTCGCCAACATCGTCATCAACAACTCGTGCGTCGATGGCTGGACCGGGTCGATGGGCGGCGTGGGCAACACCGCCGCCGATCCGCTGTTCGTCGATCTCGACGGCGTTGACGACGTAACAGGCAACAGCGATGACGACTTGCGCCTCGCGTCCGATTCGCCGCTGATCGATGCCGGCGACGTCGCGGCGCTGCCGGCCGACTCCGCCGACCTCGACGGCGACCTCGACATGACGGAAGCGCTGCCGCTGGATTTCGCCGGCAATCAGCGAGTCGTCGCCGCCGCGGTCGATCTCGGGGCGATTGAAACGCCAGTCGCGTCGTGTCCCGAGGACATCGTTCCCCCGGGCGGCGACGGACAGGTCACTGTCGCCGACATCCTCGCGGTGCTCAGCGCGTTCGGGCTGCCGTGTGATGATTGTGTGCAGGACCTGTCCCCGCCCGCAGGCGACGGCCAGGTCACGATCGCCGACATTCTTGCGGTGCTGACCGCCTTCGGCGGCGCATGTCGGTAGTTTGAGAGCTCACCTCATCTCATCTCATCTGATCTCTTGATTCGTTCGTCGCTGCGATCGGCTCGAACTCGGCGACGAAGTGCCGAAGCACCGCATGCGGAGAGGCCGAGAGCGGTGGCGGAAGCGGCGCCGCGCGGAAACCCTCGCGAACACTGGGCTTTCCGCAAACCGCGGCGGAGGACGGCCGAGCTCACGGCGTCGTAAATCAACCGACCGCCGCAAGAAAAAAATGACACAGGCGGGGACGCCTGTGCCACTGATCGTGAAAGCTCCCCGAGAGCAACCCTCTTCACAAAACTCCTAAGAGAGCGCGACAGAGAGCGCGATGCTCCAATCGCTGCAAGTGCGATGAATTCGGATGTTTGCGGCAATGAGGCGCGCCAATGCGCCGTCACACAGCGCGTGTGCCGCGCTCTCTCGCTTGAAATCTCATCTGAGAGTGCTCCAGACAATTCCTGTTCGACAGAGATTGACTCTTTCGAGTGCTTAGAAATGGAGCATCTGGTCAACAGCTTTGGGAGGGCGATCTTGCACAGATTGGAAATCGACGTCGCCGGCGGCCGTGGGAGCGGAGCCCTGGGCGGGTTGCAAAGATCACCTCTTGAAAACGCCGTTCCAGGCGGTTGTGCTCTGAAGCAAATGCGCACTCATTTCTCTGCGGCGGTTGATCAACAGGCGGCCCACGGGCGACGACAACCTCAAGGATGCCGACCGATTCGTGGTCGATCCCCCATTCCGACAACACCTTTACTGACTCCGCTTCACGACCTATAGTAGAAATGTAAGGGAGCCCGAATGCAGCATAAATCGGCTCCGAGTCGGATGACGAGATGAAGGGCAGGTCGCCTCCGCGACAGGCCCGTTACCGAGTAAGCCGACGTGGTTCTTCACCCTTGGGTGTCGAACCACGTCGGTTTTTTTGTTTGTTTTCGAGGTTCGCATTTCAGCGGCACGGGACAGGCGCGACGAGCAGGTTCGAATCCGATGACTGAGGCGAATTCAATCACGGCCCAGCAGGTCGCACAAGCGTTCGTCGCTGACCCTCAGGCAAGATCGACGGGTCGCGCGAGAAGCCCGCGATCACGCGGAAAGGCCCGCTTCGAAGCTGACGGGCGGCCAAACAAGTCGCGTGAGGTCAAAGCGAAGTTCAGCGCGGAACTGTCTCCGGACGATCTGGTCAGTGTGCTCTGTCACCACGCCACGGAGCGTCCGAATGAGACGGCCTTCATATATCTGCGCGATGGCCAAACCAATGACGCCGTTGTGACATACGCGCAGCTGGATCAGCGCGCTCGGGCCCTCGCTGTCCACTTGCAGGACATGGGACTCGCCGGCGAGCGCGTGGTGCTGGCGTATCCGCCGGGCCTGGATTTCATCATGGGGTTCTTCGGTTGCCTCTATGCCGGTTGCGTGGCAGTGCCGATGTGCCTGCCGCACCGCCGCACGCTCGATCGCTTTGTTGCGATCGGCGCAGATGCGGAGGCGCGGCTTGTGTTGAGCACTGCCCAGACGGTGGCGCAGTTCGACGCAACGACCGGGCTGCAACGTGAGAAGCGCAACGCTGGCTCGGCGATCGCATGGCTCGCTTCGGACACAATCGTCGATGCATCAGGGGACCAGTGGAAGATGCCGGCCATCGAACGCGAGACGCTGGCCATGCTTCAGTACACCTCCGGCTCGACCAGCCAACCCAAAGGAGTCATGCTCAGCCACGCCAACCTCATTCATAACACTCGCGCCATTTACCGTGCTTTTGGAATGGGGCGCGATACCGGGGTGTTCTGGCTACCCACATACCACGACATGGGATTGGTTGGGGGCGTTCTTGAGCCAATGCTCGCCGGCGTCACCAGCGTGCTCATGGCGCCCGCAGCATTTCTCCAGCGACCCATCGCATGGCTTGCCGCCATCAGCAAATACCGGGGGACCATCTCCGGCGGTCCCAACTTCGCGTATGACCTCTGTGTTCGCAGGATTACCGACGAGCAGCGTGCCACCCTCGACCTTTCATGCTGGAGCCTTGCATTCATCGGTGCGGAACCGATTCAACCGGAAACGCTTGAACGCTTTGCTGCTGCATTTGCGCCCTGCGGCTTCGATGCTGCCGCGTTCTATCCCTGCTACGGATTGGCGGAGGCGACGCTCATGGTCAGCGGCGCAGCTCGAGGGAATGGTCCAACTGTTCGTGCATTCCGTGAAGCGGCGCTGATTGAACACCGCGTCGAGCCCGTGGAGGTCGATGCGCGCAGTGCTCGACGGCTGGTGTCCTGCGGAACTCCAATCGGCGATCTGAACGTGGAGATCATTGATTCGCAGACTCGAAAAACGGCGATCGCCGGTCGCGTGGGAGAAATCTGGGTCCGCGGGGCGTCGATCGGCCAGGGATACTGGCGCAAACCCGATGAGAC
>CAZLDF010000491.1:0-11044 GCA_964558095.1 uncultured Isosphaeraceae bacterium
TGGTTTCGCCCGAGATGCTCCACGACGCCGTCGTCGCCGCATTGCCCTGCCTGGAATCCGAACCATTGAGCATGCTGTGTTCCCGCTGCGAGAGGTGATGCCGTTGATGATCTCGAATCGTCGCCCACGGGTCGCGCGCGAACCCGGACATTATCGGATGAACCTCGCCCGAGGCATCGCAACGCGCGGCGACCCCGCGGCATAACGGCCCGCTCCGCCGCAGATTGCAGTCCTCACCAAGGCGAAAACCCGAACCAGAAGGTCCGGGCTTCGCGATCAGTTCGGGCATGGTGGCCGCGTCGAACTCATTCCGGCGTGTCTCCGATGGACTCGGCAGGCTGAGGCCTACCGCCGCGAGACGACTTGGGCTTGATCGGAGCGCTGGGCTGAGCGGCCCCTTGAAGCGAATCCGCCTCGCCGCTGCGCGCGTTCCGCATCGAGCCGGTTCGAACGCCCGCGTTCAGCCACCGGTGCGCGCCCGGCAGGCTGTCAAATTGTTCCTCGGTGAGGACCGCCTGAAGGTTCTTAAGATACTGTACGCCCAACGCCTGTCGCTTCTCAAAGAGCTCCTTGGACGGGTCGGCCGTGCGCTCGAAAGGCTGATCGACCCGCCGGGCCTCGAACGCGGCGATGCGCTCGCGCTCGGCCAGCGGCTCGTAATCCTTCTTCACCCGCGCAAGCTGGTCGTTGATGATCGCCAGTTCATTCTGATACGCAGAGAACAAACTCTGGATCGCCGGGCGCATGTCCGCGCCGATTCCCTCCAGCGCCAGCGCCTCGCGGAAAAGCCGTTCATACGGCGTTTCGCGATACACCGCCGGATACGCCCGCTCCAGCGCGTCGCGACGGAACGTCGCGTTGAGCGGCTCGGGCAGCGATTCAGAGATGAGCGTGATGAATTTGTCGTTGACGTCGCGCACGCGAAGCCGGGCGTCGATCTGCTTGACCATCGACGCTTCGCCGTTCTGCGTGTTCATGCTCGCCAGAGCATCCAGCAGATCGCGCTGCGTGTGGAGAATGACGCTTTGGCGGTGTTTGAGCGCCATGTGCAGCTCTTCGCCATAGGAATCCATCACCGGTTGGATCATTTGCTCGGTCGTGCGATCCGGATGCAGGTCGCGAATGACGTGGAACAGGTTGACGCCCTCGCCGGCGAACCGGCCCTTGGCCAGCACCTTCTCGCGCAGCAGTTCCTGCTCGAACCGCGGCCAGCGCTCCTGCTGTTCGGCGTTCAGCAGCAGACGAATGTTCTCCAGATACCGCTCGCCAAGTTGCTGCCGCTCGACGGCCCAGTCCTTGAACGGCTGGAACACGCGCTCCATCACGGTTTCCTGCGGAGCGTCTTTCAGTTCCGCCTGCATTTCCTTGAACTGGTCGTGCATGGCGGCGACGCCGGCGTCGAAATCCGTCTGGTAGTCTTCAAACAGCGTCTCCATGATCATCTGCTGGGCCTCATCCATGCCCAGACCGTTTGCGAACAGCGTCACGTCGCGGCGGAAGTACTCCGGCTGCATCGCCTCGGCGATGCCCGCGGCCTCGCCGTATTGACCCCTCGCCGGTCCCGTCAGCATGCCCGTCGCCAGCGCCGCGGTCAGCGCCACAACCAGCCGGCCCATCCTGCCAATCGTCCCGTCCATGATTCGTCCCATGGGTATTCTCCTCGCCAAACAGATTCTCGGACCCCGCGGCCGAGCGGTACCACGGCCAGAAATCGGTACGAGGGCCGTCACGCCCGATACCACGGCCCCGGCGCCACGGCTCTGCGAGCCGCACCGCGTCCTTGCGTGCACAACGAGTCCATCGCCCGGATATGGCATGCGAATTGTCAAAATGCGCCATCGCCTCGCCCCCGGCGCGGTTTTCGGGCGTTCCGGCGGGATCCTGCCCGACAGCGCCCCGCCACATCCTAGCGCTGAGCCCGCAGCCCCCGGCGAGGCCGGAAGGCGACGTCGCACCGGCGACCACCCGAACTCTCATCGTGGGGCTTCGCGCCGCTCGCGAGCGATGCGCTCACGCTGCGTCGGCGCGTGACACCTTTGCGCGAATCGCTGGGGCTTGCCGCGCTGCGCCCCCAGCGACCCTTAACAACGCGCGACGCATCCTTTGCTCCTCCGCCTACATCACGGGCAGGGGCCGAAGGCGATGAGGACGGCGAGGACGTCGGAGACGGTGATCTCGCCGTCGCCGCCGGGGGGGGCGAGGTCTTCGGGGCAGCCGTCGCAGGGCAGACCGAACGCGGTGAGGACGACGAGGATGTCGGAGACGGTGATCTGCCCGTCGCCACCCTTGGGCGCGAGGTCCGCCGGACAGGAGGCGCAGTCTTCCGGGACGCCGTCATAGTCGGCATCGACGAGCGTGCCCTGTTCGAGTTCGCAACCGTCGTTGGCGCCGTCGTTGTCGCAATCGGGCAGACCCGGCTGGCATGAATCGAGGATGCCGTCCGGTCGGCCTCGGCTTCCGCCGTCGGCGAGGAACGCTTCGAGGTCGGCGAAGTCCTGTTGGTCGAAGCCGCTGAACGAACCGCCGGGGTGATTGGTCGGCGGCAGAAGCATGGTCCACAGCTCGACGCGGCTCTTGTTGCGGATGTTGGGTCCGGGGAAACCCTTGCCGCCGGATCCGTCGGACTCGTGGCAGCCGAAGCAGAATGTGTTGAGAAGCGTGTCGCCGGCGGCGATGACGCCCGTCGGCCCGCCGTCGCAATCGACCACCGGATTGTCGGCGATCTGGCAATCGTCGGGCTGAATGTCGCCGTCGCAATCGATGCTGAAGCCGGAGAGGATGTCTTCGTCGTCGGCGATGCCGTTGGCGTTGCAGTCGCAGGGATCGACGGGCGCGCCGACGATATCGACGATGAGCGACCACGAGTTCAGCGTGCCGCCGTCTTCGGGCACGGAGTCTTTCAGCTCGATGGTCCACTCTCCCAGCTTGTCCATGCCGTCGAAGGCGCTGAGCGGATTCTGCGGCGAGTAGTCGGGCGGCGAGGTGACGGCCGTCCCGCCGGTGTTGATGTTCTCGATGGGTCCGCCGGTGGCCTCGTCGCTGAGCACGATGTCGAAGCCGTCGTTGTCGAAGCCGAAGCCCTCGCCGGAGTAGCCCGGACGATCGATGACGACGACGGTCGTGCCGCCATGGGAGAGGCGCACCGTGAGATCGCCGTTCCACGTGTGATTGATGACGAGACCGAGGTTGAGGTCTTCGATGATGCCGCTCTCGGTCACGTCGAAGGAGTGCGCGACGTAGGTGTCCGCGCCGTCAGGAACGACGAGCGGCGGCTTGACGGCGATCGGATGGCTCTTGACGCCGCCGGCTTCGCACTCGTCGGGAATGCCGTTCTTGTTGCAGTCGAGGCTGAAGTGCGAGGCGATATCGTCGCTGTCATTGAAGCAGTTGCCGTTGCAGTCGGCATAGTTGGCGAGCGTGGAGACGACAAAGCCGTCGATCGCGGCCTCGACGATGCTCTGCTGATTGGCGTCGTTGGCGGTGAACCGGACGCGCATGGTGGACGAGAGCGTCACGCCGGCGTTGTCGAGTTCGGTCTGGGTGATGGCGTGCGTGCGCCACTCGGTGCCGCCGGTGGTGTTGTGGTCGGCGATGGTGAACCAGGGACCGGCCGCCCCATTGCTGCTGATTTCCACGAGCAGGTGATCGGTGCTGGCGGATTCGGTGAGATAGAGGTAGTAGAAGTATTGGATGAGGACTTCGCCGGCGGACATGTCGATGTCGGGGCTGGTGAGGCGCACGGCGCCGTTGTCAACGTCGGTGTTGCCGAAGCCGTTCTGGGTGAGCCAGCAGAGGCCGCTGCCGTCGCCATCGACGAATGGGTCGTAGGGCCAGTCGGGGTCGCTGACCGGCACGCCACGCTGCCATGTGCCGGCGGTCGCGCCGAGGTTCTCGGTCGTCCAGCCCTGATCGGTTTGGAAGTCTTCGGCGAGCAGGATCGCGGCGTCGATGAACTGACAGTTGCAGTCGCAGTTGCTCGAAGGCGGATCGCATTCTTCGCCCGCTTGAACGATGTTGTTGCCGCAGATGGAAGGGTTCTGATCTTCGCAGACGATCTTGAAGACGCTGCCGTTGTGGCTGACGATGTAGAGTTCGCCCGCGGCGTCCTCGCCGAAGGAAACGATGGAGGTGAGCGAGCCGATGTCGGGCTGGAGTTCGGCGGTGCGGTCGGTCAATTCCGAGACGGTCGCGCCGTCGTAGCGGAAGGAGCGGACGTAGTTGCCGCAGAAGTCGCTGTAGAAATAGGTTCCCTGGAGCCAGGGGATGGCGCAGCCGCGATAGACGTAGCCGCCGGTGATCGAGCATGTGCCGCTGGAGCCGTGCGATTCGGTATGGATGGGCAATTCGAGCGCGGGGAGATTGCAAACGCATCCGGTGAGGCCGGTGCAGTTGAGGCCTTCCATGCAGCGCCAGCCGAAGTTCAGCCCGCCGTCAAGATCGGCCAGGGGAATGAAGTCGATTTCTTCGGCCGTTTCCTGACCGACGTCGGCGATCCACATGTCGCCGGTGGTGCGGTCGAACGCGAATCGCCAGGGATTGCGAACGCCCTTGGCCCACGTGTCGGCGAGCCATCCGGGGAGATTCGGATTGTCGGCGGCGACGTAGGTGGGCGGATTGTCAACATTAAGGCGAAGCATCTTGCCAAGCGGAGATGCGTCGTCCTGTGCGCGTGCGTTGGGGTCATATCCGCTGCCGCCGTCGCCCATGCCGCAGTAGAGCTTGCCGTCGGGACCGAATTGGAGTTGTCCGCCGTTGTGGTTGGCGAAGTCCTGCGTGATGGTGCGGAGGATGACGACGCTGCCCGGATCGGCGACATCGGGATCGCCGGAGACGGAATACTCGGCGATGACTGTCGCGCCGTCGCCGTCGCGGGTGTAGTTGACGTAGAACGTGCCGTTGGAAGCGAAGTCGGGATGGAAAGCCATCGACAGCAGGCCGCGTTCGCCGCTGCCGCTGGTCAGCGCTGAGATGTCGAGGAAAGACGTGGGGCTGAGCAGATTGGTGTTGAGGTCGAGAATGCGAATGCGTCCGACTTGTTCGACGATGAAGAGTCGATCGAAGTCGCCGGGCGGCGCATAGACGCCGACTGGCGTGGCGAGGCCCGACGCGACGCGAGTCGAAGTCAGCACGCACGGCGCGAATGTTTCGCATTCATCGGGCACCTGATTGTCGTTACAATCGAGGCTCGTGCCGTTGGCGATGTCCTGCATGTCGGCGATGGTGTTCTCGTTGCAATCCTGAGGCGGCGCGGTCACAGGCGGAGTTTGGGCGAGGCCCTGCACCGCGTTCGCGTCGCCGACGTCGCCCGGCTTGAACAGGCCGAGCGTGACGTTGAGATTCTCGGGCGGGAAGTTCGCGAGGAATCGGAAGTTATAAAGCGTGCCCCAGCGGATCGCGTTCGCGTTTGAATTGCTCGCGTAGGTGTCGGTGAACCACGTGAGCTCGTCGCCGAGGCGCTGGAAGGTCCAGTCGGTTCCGTCGAACGGCTCGCCGTCGTGATAGTGCACGTCGTGGAAGCCGACTTGCTGAATCGCGACGTTGGCGCTGCACGGCACGCGGAACTCGCGGATCGAACGGTCGGAATTCAGGTTGTGCACGGCATACTCATAGTGCCACCAGCCGTTGCCTTGATCGGTTGCTCTGGAGCTGACGATGACGAGCGACTGGCCGGGCAAGCCGGCTTCCGGCGTGAGGATGTCGGTTTCGGTAACGAGTGGGTCGATGTCTTTCCAGGCGCGGATGCCGGGGCAGCCGCGCACGGTGGCGGAGTTCTGCGCGAACTCGAACGTCCATTCGCTGCCGTTGACCGCGGCGGTCATTTCGCGATACGACGCATTGTTGAAGGCGTTGTCCGCCGCGGAATCATCGGCGGTCACATACTGACCTTCGATGAAATACGAGACGTTGCTGATCGCGCTGCTGAGCAGTTCGTCGAGCGGAATCTTGAGTCGGCGCGCGGTGGAGCCCGAATAGCCGGGATAGGCGCCCGGCGAGGCGGGAAACGCGCCGGTGTGCGCGTTGACTTCGTACTTCGGTCGCAGGTCCGGCTGCGAGCCGTTGAGGCCCGCGCCATAAGGATCAGAGCAGCCCACGCCGAGCATCGTGCCGTTCGCAGCCGGCTCGCAGCCGCATACGCACTCGTCATGCTGTAGCGCGGTGAAGCCGTGCTTGAGCCATGACTGACCGATCTGTTCGAACGTGCCGAGGTCGGCGTCGTACTTGAAGAAGTTCTGGCCGATCACCGGATGTTCGTTCGTCCACGACTTCCAGTAGAGTTCTTCCGTGCCGATGTTGCACGAAGTGGTGCCAATGGCGAAGGCTTCGTATGTGCCGTCGCCGGCGTAATTGAAGCGGTCGGGCAGCAGGCCGACGATGACGTCGGGGCCGGTTCCGCCCTCGGCGCAGGTGATGCAATCGGCCAGAGCGGTGAGGCCGGCGTAACCCACGACGGCCGCGGCGCACGCGACGCCGACGCTCGCGATAGTCGCAGCTCGCCCAAGGCGAATGCCCGGAATCTGCCGGCGGACCAGCATACTGTCGCGATTCTCCTCTCGATGCCGGCGACCCCACAGCCGGCGCCTCACTATACCACCGCCTAGTGTCCCAACGAAGACATTTCCGCCGGCGGATGCCCGCCGGTTGCGACCGGGAGCCGCGGGTGTCACATTGTGGCTCCAAAACGGATGGGCGGCGCGGAAAACCGACGAAATCCGTGGCGATGAGGTCGCGGGGGCGCTTGGATCGCAGTTATGGGGTTCTCGCTGGAATTCGCGGCGGGCCGTTGACCGGGGACCGTTGCGGCGACAGAATCGAGCCGGTCGCCCGAACATCGGTGGGGTGGCAGAGTGGTCGAATGCGCCGGTCTTGAAAACCGGTAGCGGGCTTGTCTCGCTCGCGGGTTCGAATCCCGCCCCCACCGCTTGCATCCCCCCCGCCGCCGTCGCGTCGGTTGAGCGAATGGAAATTGCCCGTTTTCCCAACGCCGGCGCGGGGGATGTCGCAACCGCGGAGGCGAGGCTCGCGAAAGAAGGGATGGCACGCCCGGCGCTATGCGTACAACGTCATGGCGGGCATGTCGCGCGTCCCAGGGCTGGACGGGCAGGCGCAGCGGCTCCCATAACGCCGTTTTCGCCGTCCGAAAACCGATTTTCTGCATCTTTCCCGGAATCCCATTTCGCAGCGCGAGGCTCTCCCGCTAGCATGTACGAAGGACGGTTCGTACAGACGACCGAACCAGGACGCCCCGGCCCGTACACGGTCGCGGCGTTGTCAGTCTCAGGGGAGAAAGGCGTTCACGCGATCGCAGATCATCACAACGCCGTGAATCGGCCCAACCCGCAGTCGTCACGCTTGGCGGCGGGGCGTCGCGCGCCTCAGGCGAAGCGGCACTCAACAGCAACGATCATCGGAGGCGAATCATGAAGGCCAAGACATCTTGTCGTGCGTTGGCGGCGTTCGGAGCCAGTTGCGTCCTGGCGGGCCTGGTGGTGGAGACCGCCAGCGCTTCGAAGCTCGGCGCCCTGCCGCGCCATGCCGACATCGTTCGCGCCGCGCCGGATCGAATCATCGAGCGCGCCCCGGGGCGCGAGGCGACGCTGCACGCCGATGTCCGTGCCGTTCTGGTAGAGACGGGCATCGTCTGGAAGCCGATCTGCGGCAGCAACCTCAAGCAGCTCACGCCGCCGCAGTTCGAGCAACTTGTTCGCGACGTGATCGCGCGCCGGCCGAAGGAGCAGGATGAACCACAGGCCGAGGCGGGTCGCGGCGCGGGCCTGAACATCGTTTTCAACGTCACCAATTCCCCGGGCGCTGCGGCGAACACCGCCATCGCACAAGTCGAGGCCTACCTCGAAAGCCTGTTCCACGATCCCGTCACGGTCACCATCGCCGTCGATTTCCAGAATATGGGCGGCGGGGTGCTCGGCGCCACCGGCAGCAACTTCGTCAGCAACGTCTCCTATTCCACGATCCGCGCCAACCTCCAGTCGGACATGGACGGCGACGACTTCATCGAAGGCCAGATTCCCGGCGGCAGCACCGTCCCCGTGCGCTACAACGGTTCTTCAAGCACCGTCACGAACGAGAACGTGATGGACGTCAACACGGCCAACTACGAAGCATTCATCGGCTCCGTGGGCGGCACCGACGCCAGCATGACGCTCAACAACGCGTTCCCCTGGGACTATGACCCCAGCAACGGCGTGGGCGGAGCGCAGTGGGACTTCCAGGGCGTGATGGTGCACGAGGTCGGCCATGCGCTGGGCTTCGTCTCCGCCGCCGATTTCACATCTCCTTTCATGGAATTGCTCGACCTTTATCGCTTCCAGCGCACCGACGGCGCGGGCGATTTCAATCCCGACGGCCTGGCCGACTTTCCGACCACAGCGCGGCTGGTCGATTTCAACACCCCCAACGACGATCACAATTCGGTGCTGTACGACTCCGGGGGCGCGGAGACTGAATATCGCATGGCCGACGGAAGCCCCGATCAGGCGTCGCACTTCCGCGAGCAGTCACCCCCGATCGGGCTGATGGACCCCGCCGCCGGTTCCGGCGAGAACTTCTGGCCCGATTTCTACGACGTGTCGGACATGCGGATGCTTGATGCGATCGGCTGGGACCTCATCGACGAGGGCGGCACGACGACCCTGCCGTTCTCCGACACCTTCCCCAGCGCTTCGATCGACGGCACCAAGTGGACAGGCAACGACGGCGCGAGCGTCGATGGCGGCGGCAGCGGCGAACCCAGCGGCACGCTTTCGCTGCACCTCGATAATCAAGACGCACTGCGCAGTGCCTTCATCGACACCTCCGCGATCGCTTCGGTCTTCGTGTCATATTGGTGGCAGAAAGCCGGGACGCAGCAAGCGCCCGAAGCCGGCGACGATCTCGTCGTCGAATACTTCAACAACTCCAATGCATGGGTCGAAATCGCCCGTCATCCGGGCAGCGGCCCGACCGGCCAGCCGTACGCATTCGAGTCCTTCTCGCTTTCGGGCGACGCGCTTCACGACGATTTCCGCATCCAGATTCGCACTGAAGGCAACGACTCGACCGACGACTGGTTCGTCGATGACGTCGGCATCGATCAGCCCGCCGCCAACGACAGTTGCGCCTCAGCGACCGTGCTCAGCCCCGCCGTGGGCTCGCACCCCATCAGCAACCTCTTCGCCAGCTCCAACGGATTCACCGAGCCCTGCGCCGATCTCGACTCCGACGTCTGGTACCGCATTGTGTCGTCGTGCGAGGGCACCCTGACCATCAGCATCTGCGACGCCGATTTCGATTCTGAACTCGCGCTTTACGGCGCCGGCTGCCCGGGCGGACCCAACCTGGCGATCGCTTGCAGCGACGACGACTGCGGCACAGGTTCGTCGATTTCCGTCTCCGTGGCGCCGGGCCTCTATCGCATCCGCGTGGGCGGCAAGAACGGCGAGCAGGGCACCGGCACGCTCGTCATCGATTGCGCGGCCGAGGCAATCGGCGCATGCTGTTTCGCCAATGGCTCCTGCTCGGAAACGACCTCGACCGACTGCGGCAACGGCGGCGGCACTTACGAGGGCGACGGCACCGACTGCTCGCCCAATCCATGCCCGCAGCCCACCGGCGCCTGCTGCTTTGCCAACGGCTCGTGCACCGAGGACACTTCAGCGGACTGCGCAACAGCCGGCGGGGCGTACGAAGGCGACGGCACCGAGTGCTCGCCCAACCCCTGCGCGCAGCCCACCGGCGCGTGCTGCTTCGACAACGGTTCATGCACCGACGTGACGAGCGCCGACTGCGGCACGGCGGGCGGCGTTTATCAGGGCAACGGCACCGATTGCTCGCCGAATCCCTGCCCGCAGCCCGCTGGCGCATGTTGCAATTCAGACGGAACCTGTGATGACGCGCAGAGTCCAACCATTTGCGCGAATTCCGGCGGCGTCTATCAGGGCGACGATTCGCTGTGCTCCGGCGTGAGCTGCCCGCAGCCCTGCCCCGAGGACATCGTTCCGCCAGGCGGCGACGGACAAGTCACGATCGCCGACGTCACGGCCGTTCTGACCGCATTCGGTTTGCCTTGCGGCGGCTGCCCGGAGGATGTCGCGCCGCCGGGCGGCGACGGGCAGGTCACCATCGCCGACGTCACCGCCGTGCTCGCCGCGTTCGGACCCTGCAATCCCTGATGCCGAACGATGAGTCGGTACCAGCAAGATAGAGCTTGGAGACATGCATGCTGACGATGAAGCCAAACGCCCGATTCCGATCCGTCTCGATCGCCTGCGCCACTGTTGTGCTGGCGAGTCTCACGCAGCTTGAGAGCGCATCGCAAACCGCCAGCGCCGCGCCCGCGGCCGGCGGCGCCAAGCAGTCGAACCGACAGCGCCGCATCGAGAAATTACAGTCCGAAGCCGCTCGGACACTCGGGCTGTGGGACTGCAAAGTGATCGACCTCGATGCGCCGCCGATCGAAGCGCGGCAGTGGTCGGTCACTGTTCCCATCGATGCCCAGCCGCAGCGCATCGACTTCGCGCCTCACTCGGTGCGATCGGAAAGCTTTCAGTTGCTCGCTCAAGTGGCGGATGGCTCGATCGTCGAGCACGCTTCAGGCCCGGTGACGACGTTCCGCGGCACGCTGCCGGGCATCGACGGAGCGGTCGCGGCGGCATCGCTGCTTGCCGACGGTGTGCACCTGTCGGTCATTTTGCCCGGCGGCGAGCGCTGGTGGGTTCAGCCGCTGAAATCGGCCGTCGCGGACGCGACGCCGAGCCAGCATGTGCTCTATCGCGATGTGGACGTCATCGACAAGCAGGGCGTGTGCGGCGTTACGGAGGAGTGGCTGCAGCAGCATCCCTCGCCGCACGTCGAGCCGGGCGTCGAGTCCAGCCGCGGCACGTTGCTGGACTGCACCGAGCTCGCCTGCGACGCCGACTTCGAGTATTTCCAGGACTATGGCAGCAGCGTGTCGAACGTGCAGAACCGCATCGAGCAGGTGATCAACCAGATGAACCTGCAGTACGAGACGCAGGTCTCGATCACGCATTCGATCACCGCGATCATCGTT